>CAYWQZ010000090.1:0-3916 GCA_964460565.1 uncultured Mycoplasma sp. | reverse complement strand
ATTCTAGAACCTAATAAAGAATTTAAAAAATATATTAAAACATCTATTACAATTGGAGATACTTTAATTACTGGTTATAAAATTAATAAAGAATCTAAATATACTTTAATATATGGCACTAACTTAGAAACATCATTAACTGATTGGTATACTTATGAAGAAGATGAAAACACTATTCAAAAATATACTGATGAAATATCAAACTTATATGAAAAAGAAATTAAACAATATAAAAAATTTATTCTTATTCTAGGTGGTGCAGGATTACTACTTGGAGTATTCGCTATAGTAGCATGTTCTATTAAAGCAAGTAAAAAGCCTAAGAAAAAAGAAAAAACTAAAAAAATAAAAGATACTAAATTATTAGATAATCTATAATATAGTATCTTTTTTTACTTATCTAGTTCATAAAGTATAATACTTGTTGCAATAGCAACATTTAAACTTTCTATATTATTAGTTTTAATATGTATACTATTTTCTACTAAACCACTTACTTCATGACTTATTCCATTACCTTCACTACCTATTATAACTGCATACTTATCCTTATTTATATTACTTACCAAATCACCTTTATTTACATCAGTTTTATAAATAGGAATATTTTTGCTATTTAATAACTCAATAACTTTAACTAAATCTTCTCTTATTATATTTATTTTAAATATAGCACCCTCACTTGCTCTTATTACTTTATCATTATATAAATCAATAGAATTTCTAGATAAAACAATAGTATCTACATTAAACCCCACTGCACTTCTAATAATAGTACCTAAATTACCAGGATCAGATACTCCATCAAGTAATAAAATCCTATTACCTATTATTTCATTACTATTCTTTTTATAAGCAATACCTAACACTTTAGAAGTCTTAACTTGCTTAATCTTATTCATAACACTTTCCGTTACATCATAAGTAGGAACATCTAAACTCAAATCATAATCCTCTAACTTATATATTTCTTTAAGAACTCCTAAAGAATATGCTTCATCAATTAAATTAGGTGTTTCAATTATAAATAAATTATTTTCATCACGATACTTTTTATTTTGTAACTTTACAACTTCTTTTACCTTTTTATTATCCAAACTAGTTATTTTCATCACTACCTCCATATAAAATCCTATCTACATAATTATTTATTATAAAATAATTATCAGAAGTTTCCTCTCTCATAAAATCTCTTACAAATACACTACTATTTCTATTTTCTAAAATCATAAAATTATTTATTTTCAATAAAGAAAGTATATAATTTATTTCATTATCTATTAATATATAAGGTTTACTTCTATCAAAATCATCAGTTAATTTAACTAAATCCATACTATTAAAAGAATTAAAAGAAGCTTTCTCTAACAACCTTTCTTTTTGCTTTTCTTTTGATAAATTTAAATAATCATAACCTAAAAAAAGTCCTATAAGCTCTTCTTTAGTATCTATTTTACAAGAATCTTTATCCGTTATTACAATAATATTTTTCATAAAATCACCCAACTTTTTACTTATATTTTATTTTAAATAGAAAAGTTACATTTTTATTATATACTAAAACAAAATAAATGTCAGTAACTATCTATCTTTTTTAAATTTACCAAAATCATCTTCATTAAAAAACTTAGTTTGTCTTTCTAATTCTTCATTTACTATATATCTATCTAAAAAATAATTTCTATCATACTCATCTTTAAATAAAAACTTTAAAAAATATATTACTTTATCCTCACCATTTAAAGTTCTTAATTTATCTATTATTTCTTCATTATTAGATAATTCATTAGATAATATAATAAGTCTAGAGAAAAACTTAATATTTTGATGTATACTATCAGCATTAAGTGTTATATTAGGTATCCTAAATTCTATTGTAGGTAAATTATTTTGAGGTCTTAATAAATTTATTATATTTATACCATAATTTCTTTGTCTTTCTTCATACCATATTCCACTTTTTTGAATATAAGTTCTTATTTGATGCGTAAAAGAAATTAAATCATCTTCACTATCTATATTTAAATGTCCTTCTTTTAAAGCTTGTTCTACATTTTTAGATATCGGTCTAGCAAATTCTTTTACTGTCTCCCTAGGTAAAGTACCCTTTTCATTTGACATAAGATATATTTCTTTTTCCATAATAGAATATAACTCATATAATGTTTTTAAAGCACTATTATTCTTAATAGAATTTACTCCAATATGTATATGATTTGAACCATACTTTGTAGTTAAACTATTTTGCTTTAAAAAATCACATACCACATAAAGTTCCTTCATATCACTAAGTCTATAATGAAGTATTGGAGAATTTATTTCAACTGAATTAATAGGTAAAGATATATCACTAGTCGCGTGCCACCTATTAAATAACTTCTTTTTATACTCTTTAATAATACTTGCATTTCCAAAACAAAGTTCAAGTTCTAAACCTATCGTAAGATTACCAGGTAATAAATCTTCTTTGAAATTTAAAACTTTTATACCTTCTTTTAATTCATCAAATTTTGATTCATCATATACTTCTTTTCCTTTAATTAATAAAGAATAATTACTTTTAAAATAATTAATATGTTCTTCTCCCTCTTTCTTCAAAATAGGATTTTCTATAGACCTTAAAATATCATTTTTCACACGTTCTACTTGTATCTCTTTTAAATACTTTAACTTTAAAAAATCACTATCAAAAGAACATATAACTCCATATAAATAATCTTCATTTTCTATTAAAGATAAATACTTTAATTTTAATGAATCTTCTTTAAAACTTTTTATTATTATAGACTTTGCTAAAGAAGTTTCTACTATATCTAAATGTTTTAACTTATTACTATCTTCTTTAAAACTTTTAACTATTTCTGCATATGCTGCATCACTATTAAAATACTTTAAAAATTCCAATTTTAAAGTATCATCACTTAAACTTTCAATTAATTCTATAATATCTTCAAAATCTATATTTTTTCTTATTAAATCTAATTTAATTCCATCATCCACTATCGTTTTTCCTATATTTATAAGTACATATTGATATAATATTGGTTCAGCAAATAAATCTTCTGCCTTTTCTATAGCATTTAATTTTTCACTATCACTTTTATCTTTAAAATACTTTGTATATTCTATATAATCATCTATTCCCATATAATCCTCACAATATATTCTTCATTTCTTTTTTATAATCTTTATAATTAGGTACATAATGCTCTACTAAAAACCAAAAATCTTTAGAGTGATTAGGATACACTAAATGAGATAATTCATGATATATTACATAATTTAAATACTTAATATCAATTTTAATTAATTCACTATTTAAAGTAATAACTTTCTTAGTAACATTACATACTCCCCACTTAGTAGACATCTTTCTAATTCTTAACTTAGGTATATAATTTATCTCTTTAAACCTATCTAAACATTTTATAAATTCATCATTAAATACCTTAAAACACTCTTTCTTTAAATAATTATCTATATTAATACCTTTACCAATAAATACCCTATTATCTCCAAAATATATGCTCTTATCATTAATATAACATATATCATACTTCTTACCTAAAAATAAAAATTTATCTTTATTAGAATTAATAACGCATTCTTTAGACTTAATCATTTTAGTAATACTTAATATATTATCATTAATAAATCTTTCTATATCATTTTTACTCATATATTTTGGTGCAGTTATATAAATATTTAAATCATCTTTTACTCTCAAATACATATTTTTATTATTCTTATAAATAACTATAACTTCATACTTTTTACTATCTATTTCTATAAACATATAAATCACATTTTTAGTATACTATAAATAAAAAAATATTTCTATAATTTTAAATAGAAACTATGTATTATTTAATAACTACATTATAAAAAATTAAATAAGAATACATTTAATTACAAA
>CAYWQZ010000089.1:0-4016 GCA_964460565.1 uncultured Mycoplasma sp. | reverse complement strand
AGTATTTACTCAAATAGATTATGATAAGTTTACATATCACCCTGGGATTATGGGTACTTTAAAAGTATATGAAATTACTGAAGGAGATGATCCAGATAGTGATGAAGATTTAAAAGTAAAATTAATTGAAGATAGTCTTTCTAATATATTAGAAACTTATTTAGGAAGAAAGATTACTTTAATTCCATGTGCTAATGGAGATAAAATAGCTTCTGAAAGGGAACAATGGAATGATGGTTCTAATACTCTTGCTATTGCACCAGGAGTAGTAGTAGTTTATGATAGAAATAATATTACAAATGAAGTTTTAAGGAAAAATGGTATTAAAGTATATGAAATGACTAGTGCTGAATTATCAAGGGGTAGAGGCGGTCCAAGATGTATGAGTATGCCACTTGAAAGAGAGGAATAAAATGATTGAAAATATAAAAGGTCGTGATTTTCTTAAATTATTAGATTATACTGAAGAAGAAATTTTATATTTAATATCTTTAGCAGAGGATTTTAAGAAAAAGAAAGAAGAAAATATAGAACATAAGTATTTAAAAGGAAAAAATATAGCATTAATATTTGAAAAAGATTCTACTAGAACTAGATGTTCTTTTGAAGTTGCTGCTTATGATTTAGGTATGCATGTAACTTATTTAGGACCTACTGGTTCACAAATGGGTAAGAAAGAAAGTATTAAAGATACAGCAAGAGTTTTAGCAGGTATTTATGATGGAATAGAATATCGTGGTTACGAACAAAGTATTGTTGAAGAACTTGCTAAATATTCTAAAGTACCTGTATGGAATGGATTAACTAATGAATTTCATCCTACTCAGATGTTAGCAGATATGATGACTATTAAAGAACATTTTGGTTATTTAAAAGGATTAAATTTTGTATATATGGGTGATGCTAGAAATAATGTTGCTAATAGTTTAATGGTTGTATGTTCTAAACTTGGTTTAAATTATACTTGTATTGCACCAGAGTCACTTTTTCCTAAAATGGAACTTGTAAATATTTGTAAAGAAGAAGCAAGGACTAATAATAGTACTATTACACTTACAAGTGATGTAAATGAAGGTATTAAGAATGCTAATATTATATATACAGATGTATGGGTTTCTATGGGTGAAAAAGATGAAGTTTGGGAAGAAAGAATTAATTTATTAAAACCATATCAAGTAAATAAAAAAGTTATAGATAGTTCTGATAAAGATGTTATTTTCTTACATTGTCTTCCATCTTTTCATGATTTAAATACTAAAATTGGTAAAGAAATTAATGAAAAATTTGGAATTAGTGAAATGGAAGTAACTGATGAAGTATTTGAAAGTGATAATTCTAAAGTATTTATAGAGGCAGAAAATAGAATGCATACTATTAAAGCAATTATGTACGCGACTATGAGGGATAATTAATGAAAATTGTTATTGCTTTAGGAGGTAATGCTTTAGGAAAGACACCAGAGGAGCAATTAAGTTTAGTTAAGAAAACTGCTAAGAGTATTGTGAGTATTATTAAAGATGGTAATGATGTAATAATAACTCATGGTAATGGACCTCAAGTAGGAATGATTAATTTAGCAAGTGAGTATGCTGCTAGTAATAATATAACTCCTAGTTTTCCTTTTCCAGAATGTAATGCAATGAGTGAAGGATATATTGGTTATCAGTTAGGACAAGCTATTATAAATGAATTAAAAAAAGAGAATATAGATAAAGAATGTGTAACTGTAGTAACTCAAGTTTTAGTAAATAAAAATGATTCTTCATTTAATGAACCTACTAAACCAATTGGAGATTTTTATACTAAAGAAGAGAGTGAAAAACTTGCTAAGGAAAAAGGTTATACTTTTGTTTTAGATGCAGGACGTGGTTATAGAAGAGTTGTTTCTTCACCTAAACCTATTGATATAGTAGAAAAAGAAACAATTAAAGAATTAGTAGATAATGGTACTGTTGTTATTGCATGTGGTGGAGGCGGTGTTCCTGTTATAAAAGAAAATGGGAAATATAAAGGAGTAGACGCAGTAATAGATAAAGATAAAACTAGTGCTTTACTTGCAAGTTATTTAGGTGCTGATGTTCTTCTTATTTTAACTGCTGTAGATAAAGTTTGTTTAAATTATGGGAAAGAAAATGAGATTAAGTTAGATGAGTTAACTATTAAAGATATAGATAAGTATATTAAAAATAATGAGTTTGCTAAAGGAAGT
Organism: uncultured Mycoplasma sp.; assembly: GCA_964460565.1. Taxonomy (GTDB): domain Bacteria; phylum Bacillota_I; class Bacilli_A; order RF39; family UBA660; genus HGM10836. The sequence goes on along the minus strand of CAYWQZ010000089.1, from coordinate 1,807 downwards.
ATGTTACCTAAAATAGAGGCTTCTAAGATGTTTACAAAAGAAACTGGGAATGTTTCAATTATTACGTCGTTATTAAGTGCTGAAGATGCTTTAAAGGGTAAAAATGGCACTTTAATAAAAAAAGAATTAAAGGAGGAAAAAATGGATAAGAAAAAGAAGAAGAAAAGTAATAAAAAGTTTATGTTATCAGCTTTTACTATTATTTTTATCTTAATTATCTTACTTGGACTAGTTACATATTTATTACCAAATGCAGAGTTTACTGGTGATACTATTGTAAATGGTAGTGGTGTAATTCGTGCAAAATTAAGTGATATCTTGCTTGCACCTATATTAGGCTTTCAAGATGCAGCAGATGTTGGAATATTTATTATAGTACTTGGAGGGTTTTTAAAAGTAGTAGATAAAACTAATGCTTTAACAACTGGTATTCAAGTATTAGTAAAAAAATTAAAGGGGAAAGAGTTATTATTGATTCCAATTTTAATGTTTATCTTCTCTATTGGAGGTACAACTTATGGAATGCTTGAGGAAACAGTAGCATTTTATGCTTTACTTGCTGCGACTATGGTTGCTGCGGGTATGGATACAATTGTAGCATCTGCGATAGTATTACTTGGAGCAGGCTCTGGAGTACTTGGTTCAACAATTAATCCATTTGCTACTGGTGCTGCTATTAGTGCTTTACCAGCAGGTATTACTGTAAATCAAGGTGGTATTATTGCTCTTGGAGTATGTTTATGGCTTGTATCTTTATTAATTAGTATGTTCTTTGTATTAAGATATGCTAAAAAAGTAAAAGAAGATAAAGGTTCTACTTTTCTATCATTAAGAGAACAAAAAGAAGTAGAAGCAAAATTTGGTAGTGATAGTGATCCAGAGGTATTAAAGCAAATTAAGAAAGCTAAATTAACTAAAAAACAAAAATTAACTTTAATTTTATTTGGGTTAACATTTGTAATAATGATTATTGGATTTATTCCATGGGGAGAATTTAATGTTACAATATTTGATAATTTTACTAGTTTTTTAACTGGAGAGTCATTTGGTAATTGGTGGTTCTTTGATGCAGCAGTATTATTCTTTGTAATGTCTATTGTTATTGCATTAATTAATGGAATGAATGAAAAAGAGTATGTTGAAACATTTATTGTTGGTACATCTGATATATTAAGTGTTGTACTTGTAATTGCAGTAGCTCGTGGAGCAAGTATTTTAATGCAAACTACACATTTAGATAATTATATTATTTATAATGCTGCTGAAGTTTTAAAGGGTATGCCTGCTTTTGTATATGCACCATTAAATTATATTTTACATGTATTCTTATCAGTGCTTGTACCATCATCATCAGGACTTGCAACATTATCTACACCAATCATGGGACCTCTTACTCATACTTTAGGTTATAGTGTTGAAGTAAATACAATGATTTTTGTATCTGCTAACGGATTAGTTAATTTAATTACACCAACTTGTGGTGCAATTATGGGAGGACTTGCACTTGCTAAAGTAGAGTATTCAACATGGTTTAAATGGGCTTTTAAAATAGTACTTACTATTGGTCTTGCATCAATAGCTATACTTACACTTGCAATGGTAATATTTTAAAATTTATTAGAAAAAATTAAAGATTAACTATGAGTAAAATTGTAGTTAATCTTTTTTCTTTTAAATAAAAAAGCCTTGTTGGCTTAAAAAATTATAATTATTATTCTTTATCAATTAAAAAACTAATTAGTTTTTCTGGCTTTTCATCATTATAAATAATATCATATATTAAATCTATAATAGGCATATCTACTTT
>CAYWQZ010000088.1:0-4082 GCA_964460565.1 uncultured Mycoplasma sp. | reverse complement strand
TAATTTTATTTCTTTAATTTAGTTATTTTTCATTTAGGGTTGCTACTACATTTATGGATTTAGCTATTTCTAATATTTCGTTTTGGCTTAGAACATCTGATACTATGTAGTATTCTATGCCTCCGCTAGTCCAAGTATATGACATGTCTGTTAAAGAGCCTACTGTATCTATTAAAAGGTATGGTTCTCCATATGTTGGAACTATTGTTAGTTCTTCTTCTTTGCTTACTGTTTCTTGAACTAGCATAAATGGGTTATCTCCTCCAAAGGTCATTATTACTCTTTCTCCGCCTTCTATTTCTATTACTTCTCTATTTGATAATGATGTATTTGCTGGAATGTATAATGGGAAAATTGTTTCATCGATTGATGCGACGTTTTTATCTTGGGTTTGATTGTTTGTTTCGTTATCTGTTGATTGGTTATTTTCTTTTTGATTTGGTTGTTCTTTAGTTGCTTCGTCTTTTTTTGGAGTAGTGGTTGTAAAGTCTTTGGTTACTGTTTCTAAGTCATAGTAATCGTTGCTGAAGGTTGCTTTTTTATCTAATTTTGTTAGTGTAAATGTGATGTATGCTATATCATTTTTGTCTTTTACTTCAACTCCTTTTAAGTTGCCATCTTTATCTAGAATAATATTTTGTGATGTTATGCTTGGATTATTTGGATAGTTTGCATCTATTTTGTAAACGTAATCATTGTTTTTTAGTTCAAACTGATAATCTTTAGCATTTTTTAAATCTTTTGCTACTGAGTCTAATAAGTAACTTTGTGAATTGTTGTTGGGCCAATCACTTTGAAATTTGAAACTTTTGTTTAATGATGGTGTTATTACGTATACACCTTCATCATTTCTTAAGATTATTTGTTCATAATTATTGTTTTTGTTTGTTAATGATACTTTGTAATTGTTTTCTTTAGTGTGACTTACTTTTACATCATAATTATAAACATCGTCATTATTCATTAAGGACATTGTTCCTTCTAGATAATAACTTTTTAATTTTTCTACTTCTTTTGTGAAGTTTGTTTTTATTTCTTCTTCACTATGTTTTCCACAGCCTGTTGTTATAAATAACATTGTTATTAACATTACTGTTAAAAATATTTTTTTCATTTTCCACCTCTTTTGATTTCATTTAATTATACTCATTAATTTGTCCTTTATTCACGAATATTTTTGTTTTTTTTGGTTATTATAATTATTGAAATAATAAAGGAGGGAAAATAATGGTAACATTACAGAAAGTTGCACTTGTTCTTACGATTATTGGTGCGATTAATTGGGGTCTTATAGGAATATTTGATTTTAATCTTGTTAGTTTTATTTTTGGAGATGGTACTTTTTTTGAAAGTTTAATCTATATTCTTGTATGTATTGCTGGTCTTGTTAATATTGGATTACTTGTTAGTGATATTGACATAAAATAAAACGTCCACTTGGGACGCTTTTAATTTGCTTTTATTATTTTTATTGTAACAGTTGTTGTTTTTGGTGTGTATGTCAGTTTTAAGTCATCTCCTGTTACTACAACTTCTACAGTATAGGTTCCTGCTCCTTTGCCTTGTAGATCTACATATGCTGATATATTCTCATTTGTAATTGCTTTTAAATTTGTTTCTGAACCTTTTACTATAACATCTATGGCTATATCATTTGATGTGGCTGCTTTTGCTACTAAGCCATCTGCTAGATTTTTGGTTGCTATGCTTACATTTTCTACTGTTTTTTCTTTTACTGTTTCTAGCGTTACTTTTACTTTTACTGCATTAACACTTATTTCTTTTATACCACTTGGTTTTGAAATGTTAACATTATATTCTGTTGTACTACTTATTCCTTCAACATTAATTTTTACTGGTAAGTATGTTATATTAGCAAGTGATTCTTCATCTCCATAGATAGTTGCTTTAGTTTCACTTAGGGTTATGCTTCCTAGAGCTTTTCCAAATACTACTTCTCCTTCTGGTATTACTTTTAATGGTACTTCTTTTTTAGGAGATTTGATTTCTATTTTTGCATCTATGGTAGCAGGTACTATTTCAACATCTAGTTTTTCTCCTTTAGAGTTGTAGGCTGCTAGAGGAATGTCTTTTAAAGTTGTGGTACCAATATCTGGATTTGCTATTTCTGATACATCTACTAGAGCTTTTATAGTTGCAACTTCTTCTAGTTTGTAAGCTGCTCCTTTTACATAAGCTTCTTCTCTACTGAAGGAAATGTTAGAAATTGTATATTTACTATTTAATTTGTTTTCGTTTAGTATTTCTTTGTTGATTGTTCTTGATTCTGAAACTTTTTCATAAATCATAACTGTTGTTGTCTCTGGTACTAGTTTGTATTCTACAGATGAAACAGATCCACTATATTTTAGTGATATTTTATGACTACCTGGTTTTAAGTCTCTTAAATCTGCGACTACTTCTTCGGTTGGGTATTGTTTAGCCAGATATAGGTCAGATCTTCTTCCGATAAGCATAATATCTACAGTTTCTGGTAAGCCTTCTACTACGTAAGCTTCTTCGTTATATAGTGCTGTTACTGGTTGTTTATATAATATTTCTGCCGAACTATTCATCATAATTTCGGTTGTATCATCAATTAGAAAATATGCAGTAAATGCTAAAATTAATGATATAACAATTAATACTATTTTATTATTTAATAGTCTATCAAGTGGTTTATTGTTTGATTTTAGTATTTTTGAGAAGAACATTAATACTTTTGCTACTGGTGTAATTATTATTTTGTCTATTACTCTATATATAGCACTAAAGAAATTAAAAATTCTTCTTCCTATTTTTTTCCATAATTTTATTTTTGGTTTTTTTGAGGAATTTTTTTTACTCATTATATATGTCCTCCTCGTTATATTCTTCTTCAAAGTCATCGGCTTTTGGTCTTAGTTCATCTATTAAAAGAATTCTGGCATCATCTATTGTAATGTTGTAGTATAATTCTCCTTTGATTGCGATTGATACTCTTCCTGTTTCTTCTGATACTACTAGTGCAATAGCATCTGTTTCTTCTGTGATTCCTAAGGCTGCACGATGTCTTGTTCCTAAACGTTTATTTATTTTTAAACTATTGCTGGTAGGAAATACGGCGCCAGCACAACTAATTTTGTCTCCTTGAATTATTACACCACCATCATGTAATGGATTGTTTGGGAAAAAGATTGATATTAAAAGTTCACTAGATAAGTCAGCATATAAATTAGTTGATTTACCTATGTAATCTTGAAGTGATACATCTCTTTCTATTACAATAAGTGAGCCAATTCTAGATTTTCTCATATATTCGATAGCATTTATTACTTCATAAACTAGACGTTCTCTTTCATCAACAGTTAAAACTTTGTGTCTTCCTAGTAACTGAGTACGTCCTAGTTGTTCTAATATATTTCTTATTTCTGGTTGGAAAATAATAATTAAGGCAAGTGGACCCCACATAATTACGTATTCTAGGATAAGTCCTACTGTTACTAATCCTAGTAATTTATCTGCGATTAGTTTCAAGATTACTATTAAAAGTATTCCTTTAAATAGTAATGATAATTTTACATTATTTTTTATATTTTTTAGCACTGCATAGAATATTGCCCATACAATAGCTATATCTAAGATATTTCTTAATATATCTATGACTGAATCAAAACTCATATTAATTAACCTCCAAATTAAGTTATGTTTTTTATTATAGCATATTTTAATTTTTTTTCAAATAAACCCCTTTGCTTAATAAAAGTATACTACAATTTTTTTAGTTCTACAATATCTATTGATTAAGTTATTTTTTGTTTTTTATTTTTTCGTTTATTTTCAAAGGAAATAATTTTATTTTATTTTTTGGAATATAATTTGGTATGAGAAGATTATTTATTTTGTTAGGATTTGTTTTGATAATTAGTGTGTTTTTTGGCTATTTTAGTTATTTTGCTCTTAAAAATGGTTTTAAAGAACAAAATTACGAACTAAAAATTGATGTCCCTACAACAAGTTATGTGAAACTTAATGATTGTATTAACAATAAAGTTAATTTTTATGTTAGTATGTTTGAAGATAGTTTTAATATGCAGAGTGAT
>CAYWQZ010000087.1:0-4176 GCA_964460565.1 uncultured Mycoplasma sp. | reverse complement strand
ATAATTTTAAGTTCGTTTAAAGCATGCTAAAAAATTAAGGATTTTATTCCTTAATTTTTTTATAAACTAAATCAAGTGTTAATTTATCAGAATTATTATATACTGGTATTAAATGTAAATGATAATGCTTAATTTCTTGTAAAGTACCATTATTTTGAACGAATTTTAAACCTATAAAATTTAATTTTTCTTTTAATAAATTATACATTTCTTTACTAACTTTATTTATATGACTTAATACCTCAAGTGGAATATCAGTTATATCTACATAATGCTCTTTTGGTACAATTAAAGTATGACCGTTACTAAGAGGATCAATACTTAAAAATACTATTACCACATCATCTTCATATAAATTATATGAACTAAATTCTTTACTTATTATTTTACAAAAAGTACAATCTTTCATAATTATTATTAAATAAGTTTTACTTATTTTCTCCTTTCATTTTATATTTTGTAAAATAATTGTATCATGAATGCTTTAAAATGTAAATTAACTAACACTTTCTTATTATAAATTATTCTTGAAAAGAAATAATGTTTATGCTAGTATAAATGTGTAATAAGGAGTGCATATGTTAAATAAAGAATTAATAGTAAAAATAATAGATGTAGATAATAATGGTAATGGTATTGCAAGAACAAATAATATAGTAGTTTTTATTAAAGGAGCTTTAAAAGATGAAGTAGTTAAAATAAAAATAATAGAAATTAAGAAAAAATATATGATTGGTTCTATAATAGAGATAATTTCTGCTTCAGATAAAAGAGTTAATGTAACTTGCCCGTATTATAATAAGTGTGGTGGTTGTGTATTTCTTCATACTACATTAGATAATGAAAAAGATATTAAAAGTAATTTTATTAAAAATTTATTTAAAGAAGAGAATATAAATATTATAGATATAGACTATGAATATAATTATCGTAATAAAGTAACTCTCCATATTAAAGATGGTAAATTAGGATTATATGAAGATAGTTCTAATAATTTAGTAGAAATAAATAATTGTCTTTTATTAGATAATAAAATAAATGAAGTAATAGAAAAATTAAGAACTTATGATTTATCTAATTTAGATGAAATAGTACTGCGAAGTACATATTATACTAAAGAGGTAATGGTTATAATAAATGGTTTACTTAATGATAAAGATGTAAAAGATATGTTAAAACTAAATATAACTAGTTTATATTTTAAAGATAAGTTAGTATATGGTAAACCTTATATAACAGAGATAATAAATAATATTAAGTATACAATTTATCCGAAAGCTTTTTTCCAAGTAAATACTAGAGGAATGCTTCTATTATATGAAAAAATAAAAGAATATATAGGAAATGGTAATACTTTACTTGATTTATATTCTGGCACAGGCACTATAGGTATATATTTAAAAGATAATTTTAAAGAAGTTACAGGTATTGAAATAAATAAATCTGCAGTATTAAATGCTAATTTGAATAAACAAATAAATAATATAGATAATATTAAATTTATATGTGATGATTCTTCTATTGAGAATAAAACTTATGACTCTTTAGTAGTTGATCCCCCAAGAAGTGGTTTATCAAATAAAGTAATATTTAATATATTAAATGGTAATTATAATAGAGTAGTATATGTTTCATGTAATCCATTAACTTTAAAAAGAGATTTAGAATATTTAAAAGAAAAATATACTATAAAAGAAATTAGTATGCTAAATATGTTTGTTAAAAGCAAACATATGGAATGTGTAGTTCTTTTAACTAGAAAATAACATAAATTAATAATATTTATAGAAATTTATACCAAAGCATATAAAAGTTATTCCAGTATAGTGGAATAACTTTACAAAATAGAAATAAAATAGATTTTAAGGAGAAATAGATTTTATTGCCTCAAAAAATAACAAATTTAAGTATATACAAGTATGTTTTGATTTATCAATAGAAAGTACTAGAATAAGAGAATTTAATGCATTTAATGAACTTGATAGTAAAGAAAAATATATAATTACTTTAACTAAAGAAGATTATAGTGCTGAAGATATAAAACAAATAAATATTTTTGACTTCTTAATGAATGATAATTTTTAAGATAACAATTATAATGGAAACTAACTAGATAACTTAAGTAATAGTTATCTTTTTCTTTACATTTTTAATATTAAACTATATTTTTTTTATAAAAACTATAGACAAAAATGTATATTTGAAGTAAAATTGTGGTAGACAGTGGATAAAAGTGGTAAAAGGTGGTGATTATATGTTAATGGGTGAATATCATCATAATATTGATGATAAATTAAGATTAGTCGTACCTAATTTATTTCGTGATGAACTAGGAGAAGAAGTAGTAATAACTCGTGGTTTAGAAGACTCATTATTTGTATACTCATTAACAGAATGGTCGAGAATTGTAGAAAAGTTAAAAACCTTACCATTTACTAAGAAAGATGCTCGTAGTTTTACAAGAATTTTCTTAAGTGGTGCAACTGTTAGTAGTTTTGATAAACAAGGTAGAATAAAACTTACAACTCCATTAAAAGAATACGCATCATTAGATAAAGAATGCGTCATAATCGGAGTAAATGATCGTTTAGAAATATGGTCTAAAGATAAATGGGATAATTTCTTTACTGATAATAAAGAAAGCCTATCTGACATAGCAGATCATTTATTTAATACGGAGTTATAAATGGAAAAACATATAAGTGTGCTTCTTAATGAAGCAATTAATTACCTTGATGTTAAAACTGATGGAGTGTATATAGATATGACTTTAGGTTACGGAGGACACTCTAGTGAAATACTTAAAAAGAATAAAAAGGGGTTGTTATATTGTTTTGATAAAGATATCGATGCAATAAACGAAAGTAATGAAAGATTAAAAAAAATAGGTACTAATTACAAAATATTTAATACTGGTTTTATAAACGCTAAAGATTTAGTAGAAGAACAAGTAGATGGTATTTTATATGATTTAGGAGTATCTTCAGTAGAACTAGATGAAAGAACTCGTGGCTTTAGTTATATGAAAGATAGTACTTTAGATATGCGTATGGACCAAAGTGCTCTCTTAACTGCTAAAGAAGTAGTGAACACTTATAGCGTTAGCAAACTAACTAAAATTTTTAGAGAATATGGAGAAGAAAAACATGCTTTAAAAATTGCAACTAAAATAGATGAATATAGAAAAGTAAAAGAAATAGAAACTACTTTAGAACTAGTAGACATCATAGACAAATGTTACCCATATAAAGAAAAAAGAAATTCTCACCCTGCTAAAAAAGTATTTCAAGCTATAAGAATTGAAGTAAATAATGAATTAGAAGAATTAGAAACATCTTTAAGAAATAGTTTATCTATGCTTAAAGTAGGTGGTGTTATAGTAGTAATTACTTTCCACTCACTAGAAGATAGAATTGTAAAGAAAATATTTAAAGAAGTAACAGAAGTAGATCCTTTAATAAAAGGTATGCCTAATATGGATAAATCTTTATATCCTGACTATGAATTATTAACAAAAAAGGCTATTTTACCTACTTTAGAAGAAATAAATCATAATAGTAGAGCAAAATCTGCTAAGTTAAGATGTATAAAAAAAGTTAAATAATGGAGGAAATATGAAAAAAATTAAAAAGAAATTAACAAAATTTGAAAAATTTATGTTTGTTATTACGTTTATATTAGTAGTGTTATCTCCAGTAATGAGTGTATTTGCTAAATCAGAACTTTCTAAAGTAAATTATGAAGTAGAAGAAACTAAAGAGAAGATTAGTTATCAGTCAAAAACTAATGAAAGTTTAGAAATGAAAATTAATGAGTTAGTATCATTAGAAAATTTACAAAAACTTGCAAAAGAGTTGGGGTTAAGCTATACTAGTAGTAGTGTAAAAGTTGTAGAATAGGTGATGAAAATGAAAAAAAGGAGTAATAATGTATGGCAAAATTTATTTATTATTGTTACTCTTTTTTGTTTTGCTATTTTAATCTACAGAGCAGGAAGACTTACTTTATCTACTAATATTGATGGTATTAACTTGAAAGAATTTGCAGATAATCGTAGTGTTGTAACTAAAACTATAAATGCTTCAAGAGGTAGTATATTTGATGTTAATGGAAAATATTTAGCAATGAATGTTTCTAGTTACACTTTAATAGCGTATTTAGAAGAATCTAGAACTA
>CAYWQZ010000086.1:0-4214 GCA_964460565.1 uncultured Mycoplasma sp. | reverse complement strand
ACTGAACCTAGTACTGATGTTAATTTAGTTACTAATAATAGTGATGATGAATCTATTATTACAGAAAGTACAAATTATATGGATTTTTCAGTTTCTGGAGTTGCAACTGACAAGATTGATTTAGCATATTACTTATATTTTAATGAAAATTCTTCAAATACAGTAAGTAGAAGTAAAATTAAGTTCTATTTAACCGAAGTAAATAATGGGGTTGAAACTAAAGCAATGGATATTACAAGTGGTAGTAATATTATACCTATTAATCTTAGTTCTTTAACTAAAGATACAACATCAAGTAATTATTTATTATATGGTGGTTCTATGAAATTTCCTACTGGTGGTTCTACTATTACAAAGAATTATCGTTTAAGATTTTGGGTTTCAAGTAGTGATGGTGGTAATATTACTTATACTGAAGATGGTAATAAACATACTGCATCAATTACTGGTTCTTATTCTATTAAATTAAATGTTTATACTTCTTTAGGTGAAGTTAAAACTATATCGTAAAAAAATACTTTTTAAAGTATTTTTTTTATATTACAATAGCAATTAAATTACCTGAACCTTTATTTACTACTTTAGTCATTGTTTGTTGAAGTTTATATCTTATAGCTTCAGGCATCATAGCTATTTTAGATTGGATACCTTCTTGTACTATAACATCTAAGCTTCTTCCAAATATTTCTGAAGACCATATACTATTTGGATCTTTTTCATTATCTTTCATTAAATAATTAATTAATTCTTTACTTTGAAGTTCAGATCCAATAATAGGTTCAAACATCAACTTTTATCATGTGAATAGATGGTGCAGTTGCTTTTAATTTAATACCATATTTGCTACCTTGTTTAGTTATTTCAGGAGTATCTAATTTCATATCACTAAGTGTTGGATTAGCAACTCCATAACCAGTTGTTTTAACCATTTTAAGTGCTGTTTTAATTTGATCGTACTCACTTTTAGATTCACGATAATCTTGGAAAATAGCTAGTAAATTAGCCTTATTAGTAATGTCTATACCAACCATATCATTTAATGTTTTATCAAATAAATCATCTGGAGCATCAAGAGTAATTGTAACTTCCCCTTTTGAAGGATCTACTTTTGACATATAAGCTTTAGAAATATAATCAGAATTACTAAAATGTTCTAAAATACTATCTACATCTCTAATTTTTTCTACTTCAGTTACACTTTCTTTAATTTTTTCAATATATGTTTTTTTAATTTCATGATTAGGACTTAAAATACCAATCCACTCTGGCATTTCTACTTTTACTTCAAGTAATGGGAATTCATATAATGCTTCTCTTAAAATATCATAAGCATCTTTTTCATTCATTGATAAAATATCCATTGGAAGCACAGGCACTTGATAATTTTCTCTTAAATCACGTGCTAATTCTATGGTATCAGGATGAGTAGGATGAACTGAATTTAATACAATAATAAATGGTTTATTTATATTAGTAAGTTCTCCTACTACTTTTTCTTCTGCTTCTACATAATCCTTTCTTTCAAAATCACCAATTGAACCATCAGTAGTAACTATTATACCAATTGTTGAATGATCTTTAATTACCTTTTCAGTACCTATTTCTGCTGCTTCAACAAAAGGTATTTCTTCATTATACCAAGGTGTCTTAACCATTCTAGGGCCATTTTCATCTTCATATCCTTTACTATTTTCTATAACATAACCTACACAATCTACTAAACGCATATTACAAGTTAAATCATCTATTTTAATTTTTGCAATATTATTTGGTACAAATTTAGGTTCAATTGTCATAATTGTTTTACCCTTAGCACTTTGAGGTATTTCATCTAATGCTCTTTTTCTTTCAAACTCATCTTCTATATTAGGAATAACAAGAGTTTCAACTATTTTCTTAATAAAAGTTGATTTCCCGGTTCTTACTGCACCGACTACTCCTAAATATATGTCTCCACCAGTTCTAAGAGCAATATTTTTAATTATTTCTTCTTTATTCATATAACCACTCTCTTTCATTAAACTTTATGATAAAAGTAATTAAATATGAAAAAAATAACAAATTTATTATTTATTTGTTATTTAAATATTTATATTTTAGTATTTAATAAATATTAAGTTTTATTATAGCAATTCTTCTAACTTATTTTTAATATCATTATCTTTTATATCTTTAATTATTTCTTTAATTTTTTCATCTTTTTGATATAATTTTAAAGAAGTTTCAAAATATATAAGCTTTTCATGTATTAATTTTAATTGTTTATGAATAGCATTTCTAGATATATTAAGATTTTCTGCTATTTCACTTAAAGATAAATTATCAAAATAATAATATGTAAAATATAATCTTTGTTTTTCAGTTAATAAACTTTCATAGTAATCAAATAAAATAGTTAAGTAAACTTCTTCTTTCATTTTATCATATCCTTAAATAAACTATATATATATTTTTCTATATCAAACAATGATAAATCTTCCATAGTTTCACCTGTTCCTATATATTTTACTGGTAAACCTACTTCATCTTTTATTGCAAGAACTATTCCTCCTTTAGCAGTACCATCTAATTTAGTTAAAATTGTACCTGTTACATTAGTTACATTTTTAAATTCTTTAGCTTGAATAATACCATTTTGTCCTGTTGTAGCATCAAGTACTAATAAAGTTTCATGAGGAGCATTTTCTATAATAGAACCTGCTACTTTATTAATTTTTTCAAGTTCTTTCATTAAATTTACTTTATTTTGTAATCGTCCTGCAGTATCTATTAAAACTATATCATAATTTTCATTTTTAGCTTTAGTAAGTCCAATATGAACTACTGCAGCAGGATCTTTAATATTTTCATCTCCAACAAAATCACATTCTAATCTATCAGCCCATTCTTTTAATTGTTTAACTGCACCAGCACGAAAAGTATCAGCACCCACTAAAAGAACTTTTTTATTACTTTGTATTTCTTTAAAAGCAAGTTTTGCTATAGAAGTGGTTTTACCTACTCCATTTACTCCAACAAAAAGTATAACAGTTGGGCCATTATCATTATAATTAATTTTAGATGAAATAATATCCCCATTTACATATATAATAAATAATTCATCTACTATTATTTCTTTTAACACTACAGGATCAGTTATTTTTTCTTTACTTACTCTTTCTTTTAACTTGTCAATAAACTTCATAACTGTATTTACACCAACATCAGCCATAATAAGTATTTCTTCAAGCTCATAAAAGAAATCTTCATTAATTTTACTATACCTATCAGTTAAAGATATAAGTTTACTAACAAAATTATCTTTAGTTTTAGACAAAGTTTTATCATATTTTTGTTCTTCTTTAGTTTGTTCTTTTTTATTATTTTTTTTAAATTTACTAAATATTCCCATGTCATTTCTCCTTTGATATATAAAGTATACCAAAAAAAAAGAAAGTTTTAAAGATTATTCTTAAACTTTCTTTTTAATATTTTATTATTTTCTATATAATCAATAATTAATTTTATTCTAAATCATTTCTACTTAATATTTTAGATGGTTTCTTCTTTACTACTCCATATATTGGTATTAGTCCTATTATAAAGTTAAATATATATACTAGTATAATACTTATTAATACTGTTTTAATATTAATAATATATAACCTACTAAAATAGTTAACACTAGATAAATTTTTTAATATATAAGCCATAAATAATATACCAGGTAAAGAAGAAATAGTTGTAATTGCAAATATTTCACCACTAAACATTTTATATATATCTTTTTTCTTTAGTCCAATTGCACGATATATACCTATTTCTTTTATTCTAGATAAGAAAGATGATCTACTCATTAAAAACATTTCTATTAATGATATGGAAAGCATTGTAATTGCTACTGCTAGAATATTCCCATTAGATTCTTTTATACTTTTTTCATATTTAGCTTTATCTCTTTCATAGTTATTTTTTATATTTAATTTTTTAAAATCTTCATTTGTTTCATCTTTTAAATATAAAGTAATATCACTTTCTTTATTAATTAAATCATATTTAATCATATTATCATTAACAAAATAATAAGAATAATTATATATACTACTATAGTATCCTACTACTTTTAGTTTTTTATCATTTATTTTAGTATCTATTTCTTTATTTAATGGCATTTCATACATATTATCTATATTTACTAATACTTCATAATCATTTTTTGGATATGTTCCTTTTTT
>CAYWQZ010000085.1:0-4258 GCA_964460565.1 uncultured Mycoplasma sp. | reverse complement strand
AAGGAGGAAGTTATGAAAAGTATTTATATACATATACCATTTTGTAATAAAATATGTACTTATTGTGATTTTTGTAAAATATATTATAATAAGTCTTTGGTGGATAAATATTTAATTGAACTTGAAAAAGAAGTATTTTCTTCATATAAAAATGAAATAATAAAAGCTATATATATTGGGGGAGGTACTCCTTCTTCTTTAGATAAAGATGAACTTATTAAATTATTTTCTATAACTAATAGAATAAAATTAACTAAGAACTATGAATTTACTTTTGAATGTAATATAGAAAATATAACTGAAGAGTTATTAGAGTTATTAAAAAATAATAAAGTAAATAGAATTAGTATTGGAGTAGAATCTTTTAATAAAGATATATTAAAAGTATTAGGTAGAAATTATGATTTTTCTATAAAAGAAAAAGTAAATTTAGTGAAAAAGTATTTTGATAATATAAATATAGATTTAATATATGGTGTAAGCAATGAAACTATGGAAATATTAGATAATGATTTAGATAATTTTTTAGAATTAGATGTTCCTCATATATCCATTTATTCTCTTATTTTAGAGAATAATACTATGTTAAAAGTTAATAATTATAGGGAAATTGATGATGAGTTAAATAATAAGATGTATTATTATATTATAAAAAAATTAAAAAGTAAGGGATATAATCATTATGAAATAAGTAATTTTTCTAAGAAAGGGTATTGTTCTATTCATAATTTAACATATTGGAATAATGAAGAATATTATGGTTTTGGTCTAGGAGCTGGTTTTTATATTAATAATATAAGAGGAGTTAATACTAGAAGTTTAACTAATTATTTAAAAGGAAATTATGTTTTAGAGAAAGAGGAAATGACTAATAAAATAAATATGGAAAATGAAATGATTTTAGGGTTAAGAAAAATAAAAGGGGTAAGTAAGAGGAAATTTTTTAATAAATATGGTGTTAATATAAATGATGTATTTGATACTTCTAAATTAAAAGAAAATAAGAATTATTATTATATAGATAGTAAATATTTATTTATATCTAATTGTATACTTGAAGATTTTATAGATAATTAAAAAGGTATATGAGATAGTTTGATATATAGGTTAGTTAGATCCCTTGAAAAATAAGTCAAAAACTCTAGACAAACAATAAAAAATGTGGTAAACTTTAGTAGTTATTAAGCAATCCACTTTTCATTTAGATTATGATTGTAATAAAAAAAGGAGTGATATCGATGAATTTAGTTGACAAAATTTCAGCTAAACAATTAAAAAATGATATTCCAGAATTTAGAGTAGGAGATACAGTTCGTGTAGATGTTAAAATCATCGAAGGTAAAAAAGAACGTATTCAAGCATATGAAGGAATAGTCATTGCACGTAAAGGATCAGGAATTAGTGAAACTTTTACAGTTCGTAAGGAATCTTATGGTGTTGGAGTAGAAAGAATTTTCCCAGTTCATTCACCAAAATTAGCTAAAATTACTGTTGTTAAAAAAGGCAAAGTAAGACGTGCTAAATTATATTTCTTAAAGAACTATCTTGGCCAATACAGAATTAAAGAAAGAGGACAAAAGTAGGCTTGTCCTCTTTATCTTTAGGTATAGTTATGAAAAAAGAAACAAAAAAAGAATTAATTTCTTATGCAATTATCATAATAGTAATTATTTTAATAAGAACATTTATAGTAACGCCAGTAAGAGTAAATGGTACTAGTATGGATACAACTTTAAAAAATGGAGAAATAATGATTTTAAATAAATTAAAATATAAATTTAAAGATATAAAAAGATTTGATATTGTTGTAGTAGACTATAAAGGAGAAAAATTAATTAAAAGAATAATTGGGCTTCCTGGTGAAACATTAAAATATGAAAATAGTATTTTATATATAAATGATGAAGAAGTAGAAGAATATTTTAAAAATCAAGAAACATTAGACTTTGATATTAAAGATTTAAACTATGATGTTATTCCTGATAATTGTTATATAGTTCTTGGAGATAATAGACGTGATTCTCTTGATAGTAGATATCTTGGTTGTATAGATAAAAAAGATATTATTGGAAGTGCTAACTTAGTACTTTATCCATTTAATAGTTTTGGTATAAAAAAATAAAATGAATAAATTTATTAATTTAAATTATTCATTTTTTTAAATAATATAATTTTATCTTTATACTTATCATATAAATATAAAATTTTATCATAAGTATCTTTATTTACATCGTTTTTAACTCTATTTAATACTTTTACTTCATCTTTTAATATTTCATCAAAATTATTCTTAATATAAATATAAATTATATTAATATCATTACTATTAATACTTATATTTTCTTTTAATAAAAAATTATTAATATCATTAATAGTTAATTTATTTATATAATTTTTAATAAATTTTTCACCCAAAATAATCACCTATATTATTTTATGTAATAAAATCTAAAAATTAACAAAAAATAATAATATGAAAAAGAAAAAAAATAAGAAAAAAACTCATTATAATTTAGATAAAAAAATAAATAGAAAAGTAAATATAATAATAATCTTTATTATATTAGTTTTTTCATGTATTTTTTTTAGAATTAGTTATTTAAATATATTTAGATCTTCTTATTATAAAATGTTACTTACTAAAAATACTACTACATATGTATATGGAGAAAGTACTCCTAGAGGTAGGATTTATGATAGAAATCATAAACTTTTAGTAGATAATACTTCTGTAAAAAGTATTTATTATAAAAAAAATAGTGATATAACTACTAAAGAAGAAATAACTTTAGCGTATGAAGTAAGTAATAATTTATCACTTGATTATGATAATTTAAGTAATAGAAATTTAAAAGAATTTTATCTTTTATTATATCCAGATATAGGTAATAAAAAAATAACAAGTAAAGAGTATAATGATTTAGAAAATAGAAAATTAAATAGTGATGATATATATGAACTTAAAATAGATAGATTAACAGATGATGATTTAAAGGTTTTAGAGGATAAAGATAAAAAAGCTGCTTATCTTTATTATTTAATGAATAATGGTTATTATTATGATGAAAAAGATATAAAAATAAAAGATGTAACAGAACAAGAGTATGCGTATATATTAGAAAATAGTGATAAATTAAAAGGGTTTTTTACTAAATTAGAATGGGAAAGAGTATATTTATATAATAATACTTTAAGAGATATATTAGGTAATGTATCTAGTACTAGTTCGGGTATTCCGAAAGAAGAAGCTAGTTATTATTTAGAAAAAGGTTATTTATTAACTGATAGAGTAGGTATAAGTGGTATAGAAAAAGAATATGAAGATATTTTAAAGGGAGAAAAGGCTAAATATAAAGTTCTTGATGATGGTACTTTAGAATTAATTAGTGAAGGTAAAAAAGGTACTGATATAGTACTTTCTATTGATATAGATTTACAATTAGAGTTAGAAAGTATGCTTGATAAGGAAATAATAAAAACTAAGAAAGAAGCAAATACTAGATTTTATAGTGTTAGTTATATTGTAATTCAAAATCCTAATACGGGGGAAATTATGTCTATGGTAGGAAGAAGTATTAATAAAAATAAAATATATGATAATAGTTTAGGTAATATTTTAACTAATGTAACACCAGGTTCTGTTGTAAAAGGGGCTTCAATTATAGTAGGTTATAATACTAAAGTAATAGATATAGGTACTATTATGGAAGATAAATGTATTAAGTTATATAATTTACCTTTAAAATGTTCGTGGAAGACATTAGGTACAATAAATGATATTGAGGCTCTAGCACGTTCTAGTAATGTTTATCAATATAAAATAGCGATGATGGTTGGAGGTTTTACTTATAAATATGGAAAAGAATTAAAAATAGATGAGAAAGCATTTGATACATATAGAAATGTATTTTATCAGTTTGGACTTGGAGTATCTACTGGAATAGATTATCCTATGGAAGAGACTGGTTATAAAGGTACTAGTACTGCTGGAGATTTATTAATTAATTTTTCGATAGGGCAATATGATACTTATACACCAATTCAATTATCACAATATATATCTACTATTGCAAATGGTGGTAGTAGAATAAAACCTCATTTTTTAAAACAAGTATTAGATGAAAATAAAGAAAAAATATATGAAGTAAGTCCGGTGGTATTAAATAAAGTAGAAACTTCAGACAAATATATGAAACGAGTGCAAGAAGGTTTTAAGAAGGTAATGAGTACTGGAACAGGTAGATTTGGATATATGGGT
>CAYWQZ010000084.1:0-4263 GCA_964460565.1 uncultured Mycoplasma sp. | reverse complement strand
TTATAGCCTTGAATACTTGTACTAAATTTATTTACCATAAGGCCACCAACCTTTTACCAATCTAATTCTTCATCATTATTTTTGCTTGTTTTTTCTTGATCATCTGTAATTTTACCTTGAACACTTACATTTTTTGGTGCAACTAAATAAATGCCTACACCAATCTTTTGCATTGATCCACCAATCGCATAAATTACTCCACTTAGAAAATCAATAATTCTCTTGGCTTGATCAGATGTAACTCTTTTTAAATTTACAACCACACTATTTCTATTTTTTAAGTGATCCGCTATTTGTTGAGACTCAGAATATGCCCTTGGTTCAAGTAAAATCATCTTGTTACCAGTTTTATCAGCTTCTTTTAAAGCATCTTCCTCTGATATATTATAATAAGTATCTTCTGTCCCATTTTGATTTTCGTCTGAATCACCATCATATTTAAAAATATTTCCTAATTTGAATGCCATATTTTTTCCTCCTAGTCTACTATCCCATTTTATCAAATTTCCATAATTTTTACAAGCCTTTTTGCAAAAATTATCTGTCTATATTTAAATTATACTACAACTTTATCATTTTGGCTAGATAAAAAGATGCATTTTCAAAATTTTTATAACCATACTCCATATGTAATAGCTGCCATTGCAAGAATAAAACCAACAACCCAGAATAATTTAATAATATCAGTCTCCGCCCAACCAAGTTCTTCAAAATGATGATGAAGTGGAGCTTTTAAGAATATTTTTTTATTAAAATAACGAATTGCTATAATTTGAACTAAACTACTTAAAGTTTCAATTACAAATACTCCTCCAATAATTGCTAAAGAAATTTCATGTCTTGAAACAATTGATACACTTGCTAGTGCCCCACCTAAAGCAAGAGAACATAAATCCACCATAAATATTCGTGCTGGATGAGAATTAAAAACTAAAAATCCAATTAACGATCCAACGAGAAGGAAACAGAAGATAGCTATTTCTTGATATCCCTCAAGCCATCCCGCATTCCAACTTATAACACCATAGGCGAAAAAAGCAATTGCCGACAATCCACCTGATAAACCGTCTAAACCATCTGTAATATTAACCGCATTTGTAGTTCCTAAAAGTAAGAATAAAATAAACAAACCAAAGACCCAACCTAAGTCAATATAAATATTTAAGAAGCTAATGCTTAAAACAGGTTCTCCTCCACCTTTCATAAAAAGATAGAAGAAAACTAAGGCAATACACATTTGAATTAAGAACTTAGTCACTAAACTTATTCCATCGTTATTATGAAATTTTACTTTTAAAAAATCATCAACAAATCCGAGTAACCCATAAGCTAGAAAAACAAAAATAACAATAATTAAATTATAGCTAATGGAAATACTTCCCTTTAAATATAAAAGGATTAAAGATACAATGACAGGTATAATAAAAATTAAACCTCCCATAGTTGGAGTTCCTTCTTTTTTTAAATGCCTTTCATTAATTAAATGACTTACTGATTGACCAAAATGCATTTTCCGAAATAAAGGAATAATAAATAATCCCGTAACTAAAGATAAAACAAATCCTAACATCATCGCCATTGAAGCTTTTGCTAATATTAACATATTTTTAACACCTCTTTCTTATTATACAACATATTTTTATATCTTTAAAGTTATATTTACATTATTTTACACTAATTTAACATTAAAACAATTGTTCCTCCATCAGGAGCATAGCTACCTGCCTCGGGTGATTGATACAAAACATTTTCTCCATTACCCATATATTCAATTTTAAAACCTTTCAATTCCCTTTTAGCATCATCTAAGCTTTTTCCAACAACATCGGGAACAACCACATATTTCGTATCAAGCCATGTATATTCTTTAGGAATACCTTCATAATCTTTTTCAATTTCTAGAATATCAATTGCACTTAAAAAGATATTTCGAGCAATAGGAGCAGCAACTGTTCCCCCATATTGAACAACCCCCTTAGCATTTTCTACTGCAACGTATAAAACAATTTCGGGATCATCACTTGGCATAAAGCCAATAAAAGATAAAATGTATTTAGACGATGAATAAACACCATTTTCTACAGTTTGAGCTGTCCCAGTTTTACCCCCAACTCGATAGTTTTCAATATAAGCATTATGCCCCGAACCTTTTGCAACGACACTTTCTAAAGCATAACGCATCAAACTAGATGTTTCACTAGAAATAACTTTTCCTCTGCTAATAGGTTCAACACTTTTTATAATAGTATTTGTTTCAGGTTCTAAATAATTTCCTACCAAATATGGAGTATATAAAGTTCCCCCATTAACAACTGCTGAGACTGCAGTTACTTGCTGAAGAGGTGTAACACTTATTCCTTGGCCAAAAGCAGTAGTTGCAAGTTCAACATTTCCCATTTTATCTAAGTTAAATAAAATTCCTGTTCCTTCCCCATTTAAATCAATCCCTGTCTTTTTTCCAAACCCCAACTTTTTTATATAACTCATTAAAGTTTCCTTGCCAAGCATTTGCCCAAGTCGAACAAAACCTGTATTACAACTATTCTCAATCACTTCAAGGTATGTCTGATATCCGTGACCTCCCGCTTTCCAACAATGAAGTGTTGCTCCATCAACGTTGAGAGAACCAGTATCAGTAAAAGTATCTTCAAAAATATTTACAAGCCCCTCATTTATTGCACTAGCATAAGTCGTAATTTTCATAGTAGACCCTGGTTCAAACGTCATCCAAATTGGTAAATTTCGATTAATAATTTCTGTTTTATAATCTTGATAATTATTGCTATCAAAATTAGGACGAGAAGCCATAGCAAGAATCTCTCCAGTTTTAGGATTCATGGCTAGTGCAATAACACTATCCGCATCATATTTTGCCAAAGCATTATCTAGCTCATTTTCTACCGCTAACTGTAAATCTAAGTCAATCGTAAGTTCAAGAGTAACACCACTTGTAGGTGACTCATAAACTTCTGATAATTCAAGTCGATTCCCTTTCCCATCAGAAAAATACTTAATAGACCCATTACTACCAGTTAAATATTCATCATAATAAAGTTCTAAACCCGATAAACCTTGATTATCAATTCCCACATAACCCAAAACATGACTTAAAACATCTTTATATGGATAATATCTTTTACTTTCTTTTAAAAGATAAACCCCATCTAACTTTAAAGCATCTATTTTTTCCGCAACTTCATAACTCAACTGTCTTCCCTCAGGATGCACTCGTTCAATCGAAGTCTTCTTACTAATATGATTTAACATATCTTCATAATCAGAATTAAGTATCTCACTTAATTTTCTTGCTGTAGTTTCTTTATCTTTTATTTGATTTGGAATAACTACTAAAGAAGTTGTTGTTATATTATCTGCTAAAACTTTACCATTTCGATCGACAATTTTCCCTCTATCAGCAGCTATAGGTAATTTTCTACTCCATAAATCTTCTGCTAAACTACTAAGCTTTTTATAAGAAAAAACTTGAATATAAAACACTCTAGCAATTGTAATAACTAGTATTAAAATAACAAGTAAAAAAACATATCTAATTCTTGTATGAATATTATTATAAAACATATTATCCCTCATAAAAATATATGAATTAAGAAGAAATTTAGACTAGCTATTTCCATTCCTTAATTAATATTTTATAATATTTTTGTGATAACAAATGTATGAAAATAAATTAAAATATATACGTGAAAAATTAGATATGACTCAAAAAGAACTCGGGTTTCTTTTTAATGTTGATGCTTCAACTTATCGTGGATGGGAATCTGGTAAAACTATTATACCTCTTAAACACCTAATAAAATTTAGTAATTTATATGGTTATTCACTTGATTTTCTTCTTGGTCTTTCAAAAACTAATATAAAATATAAGCAAATTGAACAAATAGATAATAAATATATTGGGAAAAGATTAAAAATACTTAGAAGAAAATTAAACTTAAGTCAAAGTATAATTGCTAAAGAATGCATGATTAACCAAACAACTTACAGCAACTATGAAAAAGGATACTATTTAATATCTACTATATCTTTGTATACAATATGCAAGAAACATAAAGTATCTATGGATGTTTTATTAGGAAGAAAAACTTTACAAAATAAAAACTATCAAGAAAATTAATTCCTTGATAGTTACCTTTATTTACTACAAGCACAAGTTTCGTAAGTATGTTTTACACGATCATGTTCTTCTGCTTTCTTTCCATTATTAAAACGTTCTACTGTACCTACTAAATATCCTGTAATACG
>CAYWQZ010000083.1:0-4278 GCA_964460565.1 uncultured Mycoplasma sp. | reverse complement strand
AAAAGAAAATACCCTTGAAAAATAACATAATATATGCTAGAATAACAAATAGAAAAAAGGAGGCATACTATGAAAATAGCACTAATAATTATATGTATAATCTTAATTGCCCTAGTATTACTACAAAGTGGTAAAGCAGAAGGAGCATCACAAATCATAACTGGTGGTAATGGTGATTTATTTAAAGATAGAAAAGAAAGAGGAAGCGAATTATTTATATCAAGAGCAACTCTAATATTAGGAATAGTATTTTTTATAACTTGTTTAGTTATAACTTTTATGTAAAAATAAGAATTTCTTATTTTTTTTATACAAAATATGATATACTAACTTTAAGAGGTATTAATTATGAAAGAAAAAATATTAAAAGTTCTAGAACTATCTAGAAATAAACCAATGACATTAACAGAAATATTTGCAAAAACATCTTGTCCTAAAGAACTTCATCAAGAATTCTTAGACTATTTTGAAGAATTAAGAATAGAAAAAAAAGTTTATTGTACCAATTCATCAAAGGGAACATATACATTAAATCCTTATCATCAAGGAGTTTTACATGTAAGAAAAAATAAAACATGTTATGCAACCCTTGATAATGGAAAAGAAGTAAACATAAAAGATCCAATGGGAGCCCTAGATTTAGATAAAATATTAGTAAAAATAACTGATTTTAATCGAAACGAAGGTACAATAAAAGAAATAGTAGAACGCCATGGACTAATCGCTGAAGTAAAAACAATAGATAATAAAAGATATGCAATTGTAAAAGATAAAAGATATAAAATAGACTTAAACGATGACATTATAGATGGAATGTTAATAGGAATAAAATTAGATAAAACCAAAGCAGGCAAATTCTATGAAGCTAATTTAGATAGAGTAATCGGACATAAAAATGCTCCAGGAATAGATGAAATGAAACTTTATTATGAATTTAATATCCCCTATAATTGGAATGAAGAAATAGAAAAACAATTAAAAGAAATACCAAATGAAGTAAGAAAAGAAGACCTAATTGGAAGAAAAGACTTAAGAGATAAAGTAATATTCACTATAGATGGAGATGATACTAAAGATATAGATGATGCAGTATCAGTTGAAGCCTTACCAAACGGCCACTATAAACTAATCGTAGCAATCGCTGATGTAACTAACTATATTCCATTAAACTCTCCAATAGACTTAGAAGCAAGAGAAAGAGGCAACAGCTACTATAGTCCAGGAGTAGTAAATCCAATGTACTCAGTTAAACTATCTAATGGCATATGTTCCTTAAACCCTAATGTTGATAGATTAGCATTAACAACAGAAATGGAAATAGATGAAAACGGTAACATAGTAGACTTTGACATTTACGAAGCCATTATCAGATCAAGAATTCAAATGACTTATAATAATGTAAATAAAATATTAAATAAAAATGAAGTTCCAAATGGTTACGAACCTCATGTAGAACACTTAAAAAATCTAGAAAAACTATACCATATCTTAAAGAAAAATAGAATAAAAAGAGGTATGGTAGACTTTGATAGACCTGAAATAAAAATAATTGTTGATGAAAACAGAAAAATAACAGACATAACAAAAAGAACACAAGACACCGGAGAAAGCATAATTGAATACTGTATGCTTATTGCAAATGAATGTACTGGAACATACATGATGAATATGATGTTACCATTTATATATAGAGTTCATGACTTACCAAATGAAACAAGATTTAAAGAAACAATTAACTTAATAAAATCTTATGGAGAAAAACTAGATGAAAAAATAAACTTCAAAAATGGAGCATCTTATCAAAAAATACTTAATAGTTTAAAAGATAGCGAAAGATATGCAATATATTGTTACTTACTGCTAAGATGTATGGCAAAAGCAGAATATAACACCGAAAACTACGGCCATTTTGCTATAGGTATTGACAGTAGGAAAAACGAAGGATATACCCATTTTACTTCTCCAATAAGAAGATACTCTGATACAATGGTTCATAGAATATTAAAAAAAGTATTACATGGAGAAATAGAAGATTTAGAAAAAGATGATTTTAAAGAATTATTAACAAAAATAGCTATAAAATGTTCTGAAAGAGAAAGAGTTGCAGATCAATTTGAAAGAGCCGCAAACAAAATGAAAACTGCAGAATACTTACAAGATTACATAGGATATACATACGAAGGAACCATAACAGGATTTACAAATAGTGCAATGTTTGTTGAACTAGATAACCTAATCGAAGGAAGAGTAGCATTAAGTAGCATGAAAGACTATTACACATACAATGAAGAACTAGGTATCTTAGTAGGACAAAACAGCAAAAAAATATATCGTCTAGGAGATAAAGTAGAAATAACAGTAGTACGCGCAGATAAAGAAGAACGAGAAATAGACTTTGAATTAGTAAGAACAAGGAAAAGATAATGGAAATACTAAATAGAAAAGCAAAATTTAACTATTTTATCCTAGAAGAAATAGAATGTGGAATCCAGTTACAAGGTAACGAAGTAAAATCCATAAAAGAAGGCTCATGTAATATAAAAGATAGTTATGCAAGAATAAAAAACAACGAAGTATATCTAATAAATATGTTTATCAAAAAATATAAAGATGCATCAAACTTCGCCGCAGAAGAAACAAGACAAAGAAAACTCTTATTACATAAAAAACAAATACTAAAATTAAAGGACAAACTAGAAACAGATAATCTAACTTTAATACCATTAAAAATATATTTAAAAGATAACAAAATAAAAGTATTACTAGGTTTATGTAAAGGTAAGAAAAACTATGATAAAAGACAAACAATAAAAGAAAGAGATATCAAAAGAAGAATAGAAAAAGAATTAAAAGAAAAATAATTACGCTAAAGATAACAAAAATACACACCTATGATGTGTATTTTTAAATACAAAAAACTTATAAATTTCCCCTTATTTAGCTATTAATAATATGCGCCGTAATAATTGTATAAGTATATGAATTAATAGTAATTACTATATTCCCAGTCTTACAATACCAATTTTTACCTTGCTTATAAATAGTAGAATTTTCATTCATAATTTTTTCCTTACAATATTCTACTACATTATTATTTATCTTTAAATTATTCTTAATTCTATCAATACCCATTTTAGTAGTATGTATATTATTAATATTTGATATTAATATTTCCTTTTCCATATAAATTTCCCCCTTTAATTTTTCAAAGATATTTTTACAACTTTATAACCATATTTTTTACATAATCCCACAAAGGTTCATATTTACTCATACTTAATATCCTCCAAAACATAATCATAATTTTTATACATAAAACACTCTTTACTATGAGAATATATAACTCCAATTGCTTGTAAATATGAATATATAATTTTACTACCTACAAATTTCATTTTCCTCTTCTGAAGATCTTCTGATAATTTATCTGACAAACTATTTGAAGTTTTATCAATCTCATAAATAATTTGATTATATGTAAATGTAGTTAAATAATTATAAAAAGTACCATATTGATTTTGAATATCCTTAAATATTTTACTATTATTTATCATTGCTTTGATTTTTAACTTATTTCTTATTATTCCCTCATTATGAAGAAGTTCATCTATTTTTTTACTATCATAATTAGATATTTTATCTATATCAAAATTATCAAAAGCTAGTTTAAAATTTTCCCTTTTATTTAAAACACACTCCCAAGAAAGTCAAGCCTGAAATGACTCTAAGACTAGCATTTCAAATAGATAGTTATCATCTGTATTAAGTTGTCCCCATTCATTGTCGTGATATTCTATATATTTTTGATTTTTCAAATTACACCAGTTACATCTAACCATATAAATCCTTCTATCTATAAATAATAAATATATTACTTAAACTTAAAAAATTAAGTTCTTCTACTAATTTGGTGCCGAAAATAGGACTTGAACCCACAACCTTATGATTACGATTCATCTGCTCTACCAATTGAGCTATTTCGGCATAAATTTATTATAACCTTAGTATTTATATTTATCAATTAATTTTTACACTTTTAATTATAATAAAAAAATAAAACTAATAATTTTTAAAATGATATTGATATATTTTAATTAATTTGATAAACTTAATACATAAACGCCAATTTAGTTTAGTGGTAAAACAGATGCATGGTAAGCATCAGAGGACTGTTCAATTCAGTCATTTGGCACCATAGGGAAATTAGTCGAACTAATCGACTTTAAATATATGAAAGGTTAATTTCGGTTTACCTTTTTTATATGCTTGAAAGGAGTT
>CAYWQZ010000082.1:0-4377 GCA_964460565.1 uncultured Mycoplasma sp. | reverse complement strand
ACCATTTTTAGAAAGCAGTATTTCTTTTAATGTTTCTTTATCCAAATCATTTAATTCAACAATAATTGGTAATCTTCCTAATAATTCGTTTTTCATTCCATATTTATTTAATATATCTGTAGTAATTTTAAATTCATCACTTTTTTTAGTAGTTGTATTAAAACCAAGTGATAATTTATTTTCTGATAATTTATCTTCAAATATTTGTGAAAATGCACCAGCAGCGCAGAAATAAATATTTGTCGTGTCTATTTGATATGTTTTATTATTAATTGTAACTGATCTTCTATCTCCTTCAATTATTCTTAACAATTCATTTTGAACCGCACTTGTAGCAACATCTGATTTTTGTCCTGTATCAGCAAGTTTATCTATTTCATCTAAAAAAACAATTGAATTTTGAGCTTTTTCTAAATCAAAATTACTATTAATAATTATTTCTGATAAAATATCTTCTGTTTTCCTTCCAATATAACCAGATTGGCTTAATCCTGCAGCCGAAAATATACAAACAGGAATATTTAAAATATCTGATATTGTTTTTAATATTAGTGTTTTTCCTACTCCAGATGGTCCTACTAAAATAATTCCTTTCTTATTTATATGCTTATAATTTAAACTTAAATAAAGATTAATAACAATCGTATCTATTTGTTCGTCCTGTCCTTTTACAACCTCTTTAATTTTTTGAGATAATTCATATGGTGACATTTTTATATTTAAACTATCACTTGTTGAAATATAATCCTGTTGGTTTTCTATTACTTTGTTTTCATACTTATCCTTTACAAAACATAATAATTTTTCATATTTTTCTTCATTTATCATAGTATCTATATCTTTATATGGAATAGTTTTTTTAGTTTGTTTATCAATTGTTATAACATTCCCAATAGTTTCTACATCTTTAATATATGTATATTTCTTTGCAAATAATAATATCTTTTTCTTAATAAGAGACAATAATATCTTTTTTTTACTATCTTCTAATGGAGTTTTTGTATTTGGTTCTTTTTCATTTAAATACTTTTTTATGGCGTCATCTATTTCAATACGCATACCATAACATATACCAGTTTCTCTATAACTTGTAAGATGTGGATATCCAATATTTTTATCATCTACAAACCATTCATCATCTTGATAATAATTTCCTTCAATCACTTTATATGGAATTAATTCTAAATTTCCATTTTCTGTTTTATTTCTTTTAAACAATACTGCAACTTCTTTACTTTCAACCATCTGTCCTACCTCTTCAACTTCTTATTTTAATATTACTTTATAATTGTTTTTCATAATTTCTAAAACATAACTTATAATCATATTATTTTATCATTATAAACCAAAACTATTTAATATTATATCTATTTTTTAATGATTGTCAATTCAATATATAATATTAACTTATTTTTTACTAAATATAACCTTTTATAACACTTTATTTATAATATAACTATTTATTATTACTATTAAAACAGAATATAATAGTTTTACTACCCCAAAATTAAAACCTCCAACTAAAATTATAAATAAATTAATAATAAAATTACATTTTGCTATATTAATATTATATTTTTTATTAAGTACTAAAGATATTACATTAATACCACCACTAGTAAATCCTAATTTATAAATATAACCACAAGTAAACCCACAAACTACTCCTGAAATTATTACTAATAATATAGTTGGTATATTAATACTTATATTAATTAAACTAGTTAATTTAACAAATAAAGGATATAAAAAAGTTGCTATTATAGTACCTAAAGTTGATTTTTTAGATAAAAATATAAAACTAATAATAAGCATTAAAATATCAATAACTAATATAATAAGTGATGGAGAAATCTTTAATAAATAATTAAATATAATTGCTAACCCATTAGTACCACCAGTTACTAAATTAAGAGGTTTTAGTACTATATTAAAATTTAATGCACTTATAAAAAGTATAATAACTAAATATATATATTTTTTCATATTCCACCTATTATATAGTATTAGAAAAAAAATAGAATGTTAAACACTCTATTTAATATTTTTAATATTTAAAACTCTAAATGAATTTAAAACTGCTACAACAGTTACACCCACATCTGCAAAAACTGCTTCCCACATAGAACATATTCCTAATATACTTAAAACTAATATAACAACTTTTATAAGAATAGAAATTATTATATTTTCTTTTGCTATTTTCATTGTTTTTTTAGATAACTTAAGTAGTGTATTTACTTTAGATAATTCATCATTTAAAATTACTACATCACTTGCTAACACTGCAGCATCACTACCAATAGAACCCATTGATATACCTATATCACTTGCTTTTAAAACTGGAGCATCATTAATACCATCTCCAATAAATATTAAAGTATTATTTTCTTTTAATCTTTTTACTATATTTACTTTATCCATAGGTAATAACTCTGAATAATAATTATCTATTTTTAAACTATTAGCAACCTTACTAGCTTTTTCTTCATTATCACCAGTTAACATAACTACATGAATATTATTCTTTTTTAAATTCTCTATAAAACTTAGACTATCTTTCTTTACTTTATCATCTATTAAAATAGAACCCTTATATTCCCTATCAATTGCTATATATAATGAAGTATTTTCTTTTACATAATTAATTTTATACTTTTTCATTAACCTCTCATTACCTATAATTACTTCTTTATCTAATACATTAGCAATAATTCCAAGCCCTTCTATTTCTTTAATACTTTGTATTTTACTTTCATCTATTTTTTTACCATAATATTTTTTAATAGAAAGTGCCACTAAATGATTAGAATAACATTCAGCATAAGAAGCATATTTAATTAATTGTTCTTTAGTTATATTTATATTATTTATCTTTTGTACTTCAAAAACTCCATAAGTTAAAGTACCTGTTTTATCACAAACAACCATATCTATTTTAGATAAAGTTTCTATAT
The DNA here is from genome assembly GCA_964460565.1 of uncultured Mycoplasma sp. Lineage (GTDB taxonomy): Bacteria > Bacillota_I > Bacilli_A > RF39 > UBA660 > HGM10836. The sequence continues at coordinate 1,420 of CAYWQZ010000082.1, read as the reverse complement.
AATTAGTTCCCTTTAATAAAACTCCCATTTTTGAAGAAGCTCCTATTGTACTAAAAAAAGTTAAAGGAATAGATATTACTAAAGCACAAGGACATGATATTACTAGAAATGATAAACTTTTATAAAAATAGATATCAAATGATTTTTTAAAAACTAAAACTGGAATTATAGTAAATAAAATAGCTAAAATAATTATAATTGGAGTATATATTTTGGCAAACTTAGTAATAAATTTTTCTTCTTTTGACTTTAAATTTTGTGATTCTTCTACAAGTTTTAAAATTTTACTAATAGTACTTTCTTCATAAATACTTGTTACTTTTACTTTTAAAGCATTATCTGTATTTAAAGTTCCACTTAATATTTTATCATCTTTTATGACTTTTACTGGCACTATTTCTCCAGTTAATGATGAAGTATCAAGATAACTTATACCTTCTAAAACTATACCATCAAGAGGTACTCTTTCCCCTTTTTTTACTAAAATAATATCTCCAATTTTAATTTCTCTAGCATCTACTACTTCTAAATTACCATTTTTATATTTATTTACAGTATCACTTTTTAATTCCATTAAACTTAAAATATCTTTTTTAGATTTATCTATTCCATAATCACAACATAACTCACCAATAGAATAAAATAACATAACTGCTACTGCTTCTGGTATTTCATTAATTATAATCGCACCAATGGTTGCAATAGTCATTAAAAAATTTTCATCTAAAAAATCCCCTTTAATAATATTTTTAAAAGCATTTATTATAATTTCTAAACCTACAACTAAATAACTAATAATTAATAAAATATTTTTAATATAAAGATTATAAGTAAAAAATGATAGAACAAATAATAGTATTGATATAATTATTTTAATTAATTCTTTCTTCATAGCCTTCACCTTCTTTAATATGTTCTAAAGCAGTTTGAAAAAGTTCTTTAATATGATTATCATCTAAAGAATAATAAACTTCTTTACCTATTTTTTTATTTTTAACAATACTATTTTTCTTTAATAATGCAAGTTGATGTGAAATATTTGACTTAGTCATATTCAAAACATTAGCTAAATCACATACACACATTTCACTAGTATCAAGTGCAAAAAGAATTTTACACCTAGTATTATCACCAATTAATTTATATAAATTAGATAATTTTAAAAATATATCTTCGTTAGGCATACTATTTATACAACTATTTACTTTATCTTCATGTATAATATTACAATCACATACATAACTATTCTTTTTCATATTATCACCATCTAAATTATAGTTGAATATCAATTCAATTGTCAAGAACTTTTAATAGTAAATATTTTATAAGTATATAGTTTTAATTAATTATTATCTATTTTGACAAATATAATAATCTTTTTTATAATTATATCAGGTGATTATTATGTTTAAATATTCAT
>CAYWQZ010000081.1:0-4378 GCA_964460565.1 uncultured Mycoplasma sp. | reverse complement strand
TCCGGTCGACAATGTTTCTCGCTCTCGGGTGGTGCGAGTAATAAATTATCCCGAATGAAAATGTTTAAAAACTAGTAAATAGCATAAACTTAATATTAACATTCTATTTCATTTATTTTTAAGAATACACTCATATTTTAATAATTATTTTTGTATAATTATTAAAATATAGTTCATATTATAAATGGTGATTATATGGACTTAGATATCAGAAGACATGTTATTGATAATTTAAAAGATGATAAAGATAGTATACTTGATACTATTGAAGAATCAGTAACTATTAATGATGAAATGGTTTTACCAGGTTTAGGAGTTATATTAGAATTATTTTGGAATGAATTATCTAAAAATGATAAAGATAAAATTGTAAACATAATAAAAGACAAGATAAATAAATAATCTTGTCTTTTATATTAATTCTATAATAGTAGAACCCCCATTAAAAATATCTAATTTATATTCTTTAACTAATTTATTAATTTTTAATTCTTTATATATTATATCTTTTACTATATATTTACCTTTTCCATGTATTATAACAATTAATTTATTCTTTAACTTATAATTATCATTAATAAACTCTTTTACTTTTATAATAGCTTCATATCTATCAAAACCATGTAAATCAAGAGTAGGTAAATTTTTATAAATCATATAATTATTTATCATAACTTAATACATCTCTTTTTAAAGGAATTGAATACCTAGATCCTAATTTACTTACTGATAAAGCTCCTGCTACATTAGATAAATACATTGTTTTAGAAAGTGGAAAACCATTAGATATAAAATAAGTAAATGCTCCATGATATATATCCCCTGCTCCAGTAGAATCAACTGCTTTAACTTTAATAGAAGGAATAATTTTATATTCATTATCTATTTTAGCAAAAGAACCATATGCCTCTAAAGTTATAACAATAGTACCCTTAAAATCTTCTTCTAATTTCTTATATACATTTATTATACTATCTATATCTTTAACATCAATCTTCATCTCAGAATAACTTTCTGCAAAATCTTTAGAACATACTATATAATCCATATATTTACATAACTTAATAGTATCTTCTTTATATGAACCTGCATCAATTATTTTTAAAGCACTTTTATATTTTTTAACTAAAAATAATGATGTTTCATAATGTTCTCCATCAAATAACATTACATCTGGTTTAGTTAATATTGTTTTATTTTTATAATTTAAATTTTTATCTTTAAAAGTTGTAATTGTTCTTTTACCATTTTTTGTATTAGCAAGTATAAAACTAGTTGAAGTATAAACACCTTTTTTTAATCTAAAATATCTAGTACTTACATTATCATTAATAAAAGACGCTCTTATTCTTTCACCATAAATATCATCACCAGCAGAGCCAATAAAATAAGCTTTTTCTCCCCATCTAGAAAGTAAAACAGATGAATTAGCACTACTACCTCCACCACATTCTATTTTACTATATGTTTTAATTTTAGTATTTTCTTTTGGAAAAGATTCCACTGGCATAGTTATATCATAAGTTGCATGTCCTACACAAAATATTTTTTTCATTTTATCATCTACCCTTTTTACCTTTTTTTTCTTCATATATTTTATTTTGCTGATAAATATAATTTAATCTTAACTTAACTTCTGCTTCTAATATTTCTAATTTTTTAAGTAATAACTTATTTTCTTCTTCTTCCATATACTCTTTATATTTACCAATAATTAAAGATTTAAACTTGGCTATTTCATCAAGTACTAAATGAAGAGGTGCATCATCTCCTGAATCATCTTCATATATATATGATAACATTTTTATTATTTTTTCTAAAGTACGATGACACTTTTTATCAACTAATTTTTTAGTTAAACTAGGATTAATAATAACCATTTTATTTACATTAATCATATCCTCAAATTTTATATTATTTTTAGGTTTAACATCATACCCTTTTAATTTTTCATATTCCATATAAGTAATTGATTCTTCTTTTGCTTTCTTTTCTACTACAAAGCGTATTTCTTTAGCCATTTTTCCACCTCTAGTTATTTTTCTTTTCATTAGTAAGTCTAATCTGTTCTTTTCTTCGATATTCATCTATTTTTTTATGATCTCCAGATAATAAGACATCAGGTACTTTTAAACCTCTAAAATCTCTTGGTTTAGTATATACTGGATAATCAAGTAAATCATCATTAAATGATTCAACACTTAATGACTCTTTACTAATTACACCTTCAAGTAATCTAACAACTGAATCAGTTATCATCATCGAAGGAAGTTCACCCCCAGTTAATATAAAATCACCAATTGATATCTCTAAATCTGCTAATAACCTTATTCTATCATCAAAACCTTCATAATGTCCACATATAAATATTAAATGTTTATTATTTTTTAAATCAAAAGCCATATTTTGATTATATGTTTTTCCATTTGGAGTAAGAAGTATAACAACACTTTCATCAGTTTTTAAATCTTCTACTGCATCATATATTGGCTGAGGCATTAACACCATACCTGCTCCCCCACCAAAAGGTGTATCATCTACTTTCTTATGTGGATCTTTTGAATAATTTCTAAAATTAACTATATTTATTGTAACAAGTTTTTTATCTATTGCCCTTTTTATTATTGAAGAAGATAAAAAACCATCAAACATCTCTGGAAAAAGTGTAAGTATATCTATTCTCATAATAACCCCTCTAAATTTTTAAAATATATTTTTTTATTATTTATATCTACTTTATCTATAAAATTATCATTCTTAGGTATATATTTATTATTAACAACAAGTAATAAATTACCACTTCCAGCATCAATTATATCATTAACAATACCTATTTCTTTATTATTATAAATACAAACTAAATTAATTAATTCCTCATCTAAATAACTAGAAAAAACATAATCCTCTTTATTAAAATATAAAGACATCCCCTTAAGTGGTATTACTTTACTAATATCATCATATTCCTTAAAAATAACCATATCATAATTTTGATGAACTCTATAAGATACAATTTCTAACTTCTTTTTCTCTTTTCCTAAGTATAAAAAATTACCTATATTAAATACTTTATCTTTATACTTAAAATTAGACTTAATCTTCATTTCACCCTTTAAACCATGTGTTGTAATAATTTTACCTAAAAATATATAATTCATACAAACTCCTTTACAAGTTATATTATACAATAAAAAATAATATTTTGGTACTATTTTAAACAAAAAAAAGATATATTATAAAATTTCTATATCTTCTAAAATATCCAATTGTTCCATTAAAGTATTTCTAATTTTTTTCTTATACATACGTATACTTTTATTTAAAATATCTTTTTGATTTTCAACTTTTTCTGCCTTTAATAAAGCATCATTTACTATACGACTAGCATTATCTTTAGCCTCTTTTATTATTAAAGAAGCTTCTTTTTCTGCTAAAGAAGATGGAGTATTAATTTTAAAACTAGATAGGTATAAACGTTTATATTCTTCTAATTCATTAGTTAAACGAGTTATTTCTTCTTTTTGATTTTTAATAGTAAAGATATTTTCTTCTGTTTTCTTTATTACATAATCAACAAACTCATTAACTTCTTCTTTTTTATATCCTAAACGTTCCTCAGTAAAATTATCCATCTATATCACCTCTTTTACCAATCGTATTCTTCTTCTTTTTTATTAGTTTTTGGTTTATCTTCTACACCCATTTTACCTTCAACATTAACATTATTAGGAGTACATAAAAATATACCATTACCTAATTTTTGAAGTTCACCATGTAAAGCATAAACTGCTCCAGAAAGAAAATCCACTATTCTTTTAGCTTGCTCTGGTGTAACTCTTTTTAAATTAACAACAACAGCACTTCTAGATTTAATATAATCTACTATTTGTTGTGATTCAGAATAAGCACGAGGTTCCAAAAGAATCATTTTACTTCCACCAGAAGACTCTTTAAACCCATCTTTTACCTCATAATATTCATCTTCATTACCATTATCAATAGGTTCTGCAATACCTTCACCTATCATCTTTTTTAATTTATCAAAAGCCATATTTTATTCCTCCTAAAATAATATATTAATTTTTTATTGACCCTTGTTCTACCATTCAGGTAGAACAAGGGTTTCTTACTTATTTTATTTCTGCAAAAACCTCACACGCTCAATATCTTGTGCGTTCATATACCACGCTTATTGTTTCTTCTTATATTTTTTTACACATCTTTTTATTATTTCTGCCTTTGGTCCTCGGAAGGTTTTCCTCGGACTAAATGGCCACTTGCGTGGGTTATGGAACAGGTTTCTACATTTTATGAAGTTTTTACCACATATGGATTATTTGCTGTCCCATCTGTTCCTTCTTCAAACTCTGTTCCAAGT
>CAYWQZ010000080.1:0-4405 GCA_964460565.1 uncultured Mycoplasma sp. | reverse complement strand
GCATTTGGATATAAATGTTTTACTGCTTGTGCTAGTAAATGAGCACATGAATGATTTAAAACACTTAATTTTTCATTTTCTTTAATATTTATCATACTTTCTCCTCCTTAAATAAAAAACACCCCTTAAAAGGAGCGTAAAACGCGGTACCATCCTAGATTGTACTCAACTGTTAATAACGGTATTACCGGTTTCTATTTCTAGAACTGCTGATAAAGGGAGTAACTATTAAATATTATGTTAAATTTCCATCATCATTAACTTTCTATAATAAGGGATTTAATAATCATATCCTTCGTATTTGCATTTACACATAATTTATCATAAAATTTATACATAGTCAAGGACAATATCTATTTTTTATTAGTATTTTTATCTGCTTTTAGATGCCTTTAATACTGCTGGATCTCCACCTAACATACTAATTGAATAACCACAAGAAATTAATAAAGCAGTAGATGATAGTTTCTTATCTACTTTTCTATTTAATAATGTTTCTTCTTGTTCCTTTACTTCAATAAATTTATATGAAGTATTTAAATCCACTAAAGACTTACAATCTCTATATAAATTAATTACATTTACATATGTTTCAGGACTATCTAATATTTCTAATTCAGTCATTTTACACCTCTTTATACTTATTACTTATTGATAAAAACACTTCATTTATTAATTTTTTATCAGTAACACTTTCTACATAAATCTTATTATTTTCTTCATATTCATTTAATACAGTTATATCATTTGTACCATCTATTGCTATTACATATAAATAATTTTTATTTTCATAATTTACTTTATCAATTATTAAAAAATCTCTATTATCTAATGTTATTATTTCTTTATTCATTATCTTCCACCTCTACTAACGATATCATCTCCATAATACATATCACAAAAATTTTCAAAATTTTCAGCATTCATTATTAAATCGTTACTTCTAGCATAATCTTCAAACTCTTTATAAATATCACTACTTAATACATTAGTTACAGTGCCATCTGCTTTTATCCTAAAAGTTTCAGAATTAAAAATCGTATTCTTATTTTCTGTATATTCGTGCTTTTTAGGATTTTCTCTAGGACTATCATTTTGTAACTTATTTTTATCTAAAGACTTTTCTATAACGCCTAAAGTAATAGCACCAACTATCATTGTTGCTGTGATAATTTTAAATAATATTTCAAAAGCTTTTGTATCTTCAAAACTTCCACTTGGAATATATGAAGACCCTACATCAAAATAATTTCTTTCTTTTTTTATTTTATGTTTTTTTTTCTTTAAATGAGAAACTGATCCTCTTCTATTAGATTCACGATATAAAACTTCACCATTTAAAGTTCTGTAAGTATCATTTAAAATCATTTGAGTTTTAGTCTCATCTGGAAGAGGTATATCACCAATAGAACGAACTAATTTATTAAATTCACTAAACAACTTATCTAAAGTATCTTCTTCATATTCAAACTCATCTTCCGAATCTTCTTGCTTTTTTTGTTTTTCTTGTTCTTCTATTTTAACATAAGTAGGCATTTCAAATGTTTTAAAAATACTAGCAAACGGATCGTTTTTTTTCCTTTCATAATCTTCCATAATTCTTATAACATAGTCAATATCATCAATATCATAAAAACTATTATCTTTACTTTCCATTAATATCCCCATATTTTTGTGCTACTAAAAGAAAAACTTTATCAATTAAATCTTTATCAGTAATACTTTTTACATAAATTTTATCATCTTTTTTATATTCAGTTAATACAGTTATATCATTTGTACCATCTGTTGCTATTACATATAAATAGTTTGAACCTTGATACTCTACTTTTTCTACTATCAAAAACTCTCTTCCATCTAATATAATAATATCATCTTTCATTATCTTTACCTCCTAATGAATAATACTTTTCTCCACCTTCTTCTAAATGTTTAATATACCATTCTGCAAATTCACTATAATTTTCACCATTTAACATTATATCATTATCTCTAGCATATTGTATAAACGTACTATATAATTCTTCACCACTTATTACAGAATTTACACTATCTTCATATTTTACTGAAGTGTTTGGCCCCTTCTCTCTTTTGTCTTTTGAAAAAGAACTAGTAAAAATAATGTAAGAAGCAGCGATTAAAGTCGCTATCATAAGAAGAAATTTTGTTGTCTTTCTATCCTGTTTTTTTACTTCTTTTTCAGTAGAATAACTTGTTTGTTCTTCTTCGAACACAACTGGCATAACTTTCTTTTCTTGCTCTTGTACTACAAGATAATTAGGTTGATTATTTGAAAAATAACGAATTATTTCTTCATATGGGTCTCTATCAGGAGCACTTTTTAATTCTTCTTGTTTCTTTTGTTCAACCATTGCTACAAAATCTTCATCTTCTGCTAAATCTAAATTTGGAAGTGGAAGATCTTCTCCATTATTTGTGCTTCTTAATATTTGCAATAATTCTTTCATATCTTTAAAACTCATTCTATCACCTTCTATAATAAATATATCAAAAATTAATAATTTTGTAAACATATCTATTATTTTTAATAAAGAAAAATAAAAAAAAGATAGAGCAACCTATCCTTAAAAATTTATTTTACTTATCAGTAGAACCAAAACCACCTAATCTATCTCCTACTGAATTATCATTATCTACTACTAAGTATTTTAAAAATATACCTTGTCCTATTACATCACCTTTCTTTATAGTAATAGGTTCTTCTTTTACATTATAAAAAGCAAACATTAATAACCCATCATTATCAGGATTACCATAATAATCTTTATCTATTATTCCTACTCCATTTGCTACTACTAAACCTTTTTTCTTAGGGTTAGAACTTCTATTACAAAGCATTAAATATTCATCATCTTCCATATATACTTTTAAACCTGTTTTTACAAGTGTTGGATTAGAACCTAATTTAAAAGGTTCAATAATTATATCTTCAGCAGATTCTATATCATAACCTGCTGAAAATTTTGTTTTTCTTACTGGTAAATTTATATTTTTATCTTCATACCCCTTTGCTACTTCAAAACCTCTCATTATATATTTATCCTTTCTTTATATAAAACTATTTTATTTTGTTTTAATGTTTTTTGTATATCAATTACTCTTTGATTAGAAGATCCTCTCCATCTTAAAGTAAAATCATGTAATTCATCTACATATCTTCCATCTACTAAAACATCAATATATTTCATTACTTCTTCACTCTTTTTTTCTTCAAATAAGAACCCAGTCCAAACCCAAAGTGTTTTATCTTTAAATCTTTCTTTAAAAGCTTTAGCAAGTTTAGTAGTATTTTCTATATTTTTAGGATGAAGCGCCTCCCCCCCTAGAATTGATAACCCAGAAATATAATCTTTATCACATAATTCTAATACTTTTTCTATTGTATCATCTGTAAATTTATTACCCCCATTAAAATCAAGTGTTTCCGGATTAAAACAATTTTTACACTTAAAAGCACATCCTTGCATAAAGATAGAAACTCTAACACCTGGTCCATTTGATATATCCATTTTTCTTATAGTATTATAATTCATTATTCATCAAGTGCCTTATTATCCACATGGATAACCCTTTCTTTTATTTCTTCTGTTCTACCTTTATTCCAAAAATTAGTACCAATATAACCACAAGTTCTTCTTGCAACATTTAATTTATCATGATCTCTATTACCACAGTTAGGACAATACCATTCTAAATTATCATCTAATAATATTTCTCCATCATAACCACATTCTTGACAATAATCACTTTTTGTATTTAATTCTGCATACATAATATTATCATAAATAAATTTAATTATTTCTACAACAGCCTCTAGATTATTAGTTAAATTTGGTGTTTCTATATAACTAATTGCACCACCTGGTGATAATTTTTGAAATTTACTTTCAAGTTTTAACTTAGTAAATGCATCTATTTCTTCAAAAACTGGTACATGATATGAATTAGTAATATAATCCCTATCAGTTATTCCTTTTATTTTACCAAAACGATCTTTTAAACATTTTGCAAACTTATAAGTTGTAGATTCAATTGGAGTACCATAAACACTATAATCTATATCTTCTTTTTCTTTCCACTCTTTACATTTATCATTTAAACGTTTCATTACTAGAAGACCAAATTCTTCTCCTTTACCATTATCAGTATGAGAATGTCCTGTCATATATTTAACACATTCATAAAGTCCAGCATATCCAAGTGAAATAGTAGAATAACCATGATGTAATAACTCATGAATACTTTCTCCTTTTTCAAGTCTAGCAAGTGCTCCATGTTGCCATAAAATTGGCGCTACATCACTAGTTACTTTAGATAATCTTTTATGTCTAATTTGAAGTGCTCTATGACATAATTCTAATCTTTCATCTAATATTTTAAAGAA
>CAYWQZ010000079.1:2087-4441 GCA_964460565.1 uncultured Mycoplasma sp. | reverse complement strand
TACAGTAGATAAGTTGCAACTTGATATACTTGGTATTAAAATAGATGAATAATAATATTTAGTATTTTAAAAAATGTTTTTTGTTAGAAGATGTTTTCTATTTTTAAAACATTTTTTATTTTTATATGTGTAATATTAAAATTTAAAAAAAGTGGATTAATAAGTTGATTATAAGGGGTATTTTGTATTATAATAAGCATATGTGGAGGTTATTATGATTTTGTATTTAATTGAATTTTTTGGAGCGTTTTTACTTGTGTTTTTATATTATAGGATATTTACTATTAAAAAAGGTGGTAAATTAAATAAAGAGAAGTTACCACCAGAACTTAGTTTATTTATTAAGATGAATAGGATTAATATGAAGAAAATAAGTTATAGTAAGTTATTAAAAGTACTTAGTGTATTTAATGCTTTCGCAGTAGCGTTAACTTTATTAGTTACTGAGATAACTGATAAGATAATTTTAAAGTTATTGATTGCTATTCCTGTTGGAACATTATTTTTATATGTATTTTATAAGTTACTAGGTTTATATTATAAGAAGAAAGGGATGACACTTAATGTATAATCATAAAGAAATAGAACAAAAATGGCAAGAGTATTGGGAAAAAAATAAGACTTTTAAAACAGATGTATGGGATTTTAGTAAGCCTAAGTTTTATGCTCTTGATATGTTTCCTTATCCATCAGGAGTAGGGCTTCATGCAGGGCATCCTGAAGGGTATACTGCTACTGATATAGTAGCAAGAATGAAAAGAATGCAGGGGTATAATGTGCTTCACCCAATTGGTTATGATTCATTTGGACTTCCTGCAGAACAATTTGCTATTAAAACTGGTAATCATCCTGCTATATTTACAAATGAAAATATTAAAACTTTTAGAAAACAGTTAAAGTCTTTAGGTTTTAGTTATGATTGGGATAGAGAAATTTCTACTAGTGATTCAAAATATTATAAGTGGACTGAGTGGATATTTAAAAATTTATATTTAGATGGATATGCTAAATATGTTGATATGCCTGTTAATTGGTGTGAAGAACTTGGTACTGTTCTTGCTAATGATGAAGTAATAGATGGAAAAAGTGAAAGAGGGGGTTATCCTGTAATTCGTAAAAATATGAAACAATGGGTAATTGATATGCCAAGTTATGCTGAAAGGTTACTTACTGGTTTAGATGAATTAGATTGGCCGGAATCTACAAAGGAAATGCAAAGAAATTGGATAGGTAAATCTGTGGGAGCAGAGGTAGTATTTAAAGTAGATAATAGTGATTATTCTTTTACTGTTTTTACAACTAGATGTGATACTTTATTTGGTGCTACATACTGTGTTCTTTCTCCAGAACATGATTTGGTGGATAAAATTACTACAAAAGATAAACAAAAAGAAGTAGAAGAATATAAGAAGATTTGTAGTGCTAAATCAGAATTAGAAAGAACAGAACTTAATAAGGAAAAAACAGGAGTATTTACCGGAAGTTATGCTGTAAACCCTGTTAATAATAAAAAAATACCTATATGGATAAGTGATTATGTACTTGTAAGTTATGGAACGGGTGCTATTATGGCGGTACCAGCTCATGATGATAGAGATTATGAGTTTGCTAAAAAGTTTAATATAGATATTATTCCTGTTTTAGAGGGTGGAGATATTACTAAGGAAGCTTATACTAAAGATGGTTTACATATTAATTCAGGTTTTTTAAATGGAATGAATAAAGAAGATTCTATTAATGAAATGATTAAGTTTTTAGAAGATAATAATCTTGGTAAAAAGAAGATAAATTATCGTTTAAGAGATTGGATATTTGCTCGTCAAAGATATTGGGGAGAGCCTATTCCAATAGTTCATTTAGAAAATGGTGAAGATTATGTATTAGAAGATAAAGATTTACCTCTTGTTTTACCTGAACTTCTTGATTATAAGGCTAAAAATGGTAAGGCACCTTTAGAGAATGCGGAAGAATGGACTTGTGTAGAAATAGATGGTGTAAAAGGAAAAAGAGAAACATCTACTATGCCTGGTTCTGCTGGTTCATCTTGGTATTATTTAAGATATATTGATCCAAATAATGAAAATGAAATAGCGGATAAAAAGTTATTAGAACACTGGATGCCAGTAGATTTATATGTTGGTGGACCAGAACACGCTGTAGGACATTTACTTTATGCAAGAATGTGGAATAATTATTTATATGATAAAGGAATTACAAGTACAAAAGAACCATTTAGAAAATTAGTTCATCAAGGAATGATACTTGGTTCAAATGGTATAAAAATGGGAAAACGTTTCCCAGAGTATGTTGTGAATCCTTCTGATGTAATAGAAAAATATGGCGCTGATACTTTA
>CAYWQZ010000079.1:0-2077 GCA_964460565.1 uncultured Mycoplasma sp. | reverse complement strand
AAATGTTTATGGGACCACTTGAAGCAGATAAACCATGGAATGAAGATTCACTTGCAGGTTCTAGACGTTTCTTAGATAGAATTTATAGACTTTATACTGAAGAAAATAGAATTAAAGATGAGGAAAATAAAAATTTAGAAAAAGTTTATCATCAAACAGTAAAAAAAGTAACAAATGATTATGAAACTTTGAATTTTAATACTGCGATTAGTCAGATGATGATTTTTATAAATGCTGTATATAAAGAAATTGTATTTCCAAAGGAATATGCTTTAAACTTTGTTAAATTATTAAGTCCTATTGCTCCTCATATGTGTGAAGAATTATGGCATAATGTATTTAATAATGAAAAAACTATTGCTTATGAATCTTGGCCTATTTATGATGAAAGTAAATTAGTAGAAAATAAACAAGAAATAGGGGTTCAAGTAAATGGTAAATTAAGGGCTTCTATATTAATAAATAAAGATGAAGATAAATCTGTTATTGAAAAACAAGCTTTAGATGAAGAGAATGTAAAAAAATATATTTTAGATAAGGAAATAGTTAAAGTAATAGTAGTTCCTAATAAAATAGTCAATATAGTGGTAAGATAAATATAAAAGTTATATTTCTGATTTTAATAAATTAATATTAGAAACTAGAAGTAAGTGTTAGTAAATATATGTTTAATAGGGGGAGTTATGAATATAATTTTAGGTTCTTTAAATGAATCAAAAAAAAGGTCGATAATATTTGCACTAGAAAAACTTGGTATAAATGATTGTAATATTACTTTGTTTGATGCAAAATCTAATGTAAGTTCTAAACCTATTAATGATGAGATATTATTAGGTGCTAAAAATAGAAACGATAATTTGTGTGAAATTGTTATAAATAATAATATTGATTTTGATTTAATTATAAGCATTGAAGGAGGCTTTGAAAAAGTTTTAGATAAATACTTTATAGTTACTTATGCTGTTATATTAGATAATAAAGGTAATGAATTTATAGGTAAATCATATGGATTAGAAATAACTAATAAGATGTTTAATTATGTCAAAAATGGTAATTCTTTAAATAAAGTTATAGAAAGTTTATTAGATAACAGTGATAATAAAAAGTTAAATGGTATAACAGGTTATTTAACTAATAACTTTTTTAAAAGGGATGTATTTGAATCAAGCGCTGTATTAAGTGCATTTTTATCTATGTTAAATTCTAAGGATAGTTATAAGAAGTTAGAAAAAAGTTTAAATTAAAAAGTTATTATTGTTGTAATAGTAGTTTTTTATTTGATTTGTTGTTACTAATATGGTACAATATTAGTAATTTTTATGGGGGTATATTATGTTTGATAAAGGTTTAGAATATGATTCAAAAATAAAAGAGATAGAACTTTTAATATATAAATTAGGTAATATAGGTTTTAATTGTACTAATTTAGTTAATTCATTAAATAAAATAAAAGAAGATACAATTATTTCTTTAGATAATATAAGAAACAATAAAGAAATAGACGCTCCAGTAAAACATATGTTATTAGATGGAGTATATACGGAAAGCTTAGGAAAGTTAAAAGATTTAGAAATAATTATATATGAAGATGAAAAATATTGTAAAGTAATGAATAAATTATCTGATTTAAATATTCTAATAAATAGTAATACATTAAATAGATTATCCATTGAAATTTATGTAAATGAGTTAATTGAATGTATAAAAATAGTTAGAAATTCTAGTATAAAAGATCATAGAGAAAAAGAAAAAATAACTGATTATTTATATGAAATAGTATATAAAATGATAAAAATAGAACTTAAGTTAACAGGTAAATCTAAATTATTAGATTATTGTTCTTTATATGATATAGATGTAAGTAATTTAAATGAATTAGTTCTTGGAGATATAAAAAATCAAAAAGAAAATAAGAGGTTAAATAATGTTTTAAATGAACTAAATGATTTAGATGATGATTATTTAGATAAAGGCTTAATTACTTTATTATCTAATGTTTCCACAGAAGAAGAACTTGAAAGTGTTAAATTAAAACTTAAAGAAATTATTTTAAAGTATAAAGAAAATAATTTAGAAA
>CAYWQZ010000078.1:0-4442 GCA_964460565.1 uncultured Mycoplasma sp. | reverse complement strand
TATAAAACAAAAAAATTATATTGAAGCATTTAGTTATTTTAAGTATTTAAAAGATAATAAATTGACTTCAAGTTTAAAACTGGAAGTATTTCTTATGAAAGAGTTAAATATATTTTTTGATAAAGAGTATAGTCATTTATATAATTATAATAATTTACAAATAATTGATTATGATGAGTTTGTTGCAATAGAACATATATTAGAAAGACATGAAAAAGAATTTTCTTCTGATATAGATATTTATAAATTATTTAATGATATTAAGATTAAACTTACTTTAGAAAATCAAAAACAAAAATTAGTAGTTAATGATGTTTATAATATACCATATCAAAATATAGGTAATGGAATTCATACATTAAGGGTAGTTACTTTACCTAATTCAAAAGATATATTAACAATGTTTCCTTTATATGATGATGAGGAAATAGAAGAAATTTCTTTTGATGAAGGAAAAGTAAGGTCTAGAATAAGATAATTAATAAATTAACTAAAGGTACTTGAAATATAGTGCTTTTTATTTTGTAAAAATATTTGCATATAATTTATTATTGTGTTAAAATGGGTATTCGATTAAAAAGGAGGGATAATATGAATATAACGTTAGCATTTGTTTTAGAATTATTACTTATATTTATAATTAAAGTAATTGATAATGTTTTAAGTACTGCTAAAACAATACTTATTCAAAAGAATAAATCTTTTATTGCAGGTTTAACAGTTTTTATTAGTCAAATAATTTTTTATAAATTAATTGATGCTGTAACTGATAGTGGAGAATTAATGATTTATGTTATAGCACTTGCTAGTGGAGTTGGTACTTTACTTGCTATTTTAATAAGTAATAAGTTTAGTAAAGATAGAATGTATGTAAATATAATTATGTGTGATGATAAAAAAGTTATGATGAAGTTAAGAGATTATTTAAAGGATAATAAGATTACTAACTTAACTACAGATGGTTATACTAAAGAATGGAAAAAAACGCTTGCAATAACAGCGTATGTTGAAACTAAAAAACAAAGTAAATTACTTGATGAGTATATAGAAAATAGTAATACTAAATTTAAAAGAATTATTCAAAAACAATAGTTATTAGTTTTACATATTCTGTTAACCATGTTATAATTATAAAGCAAGGAGATATGTTTATGGGAAAATTAACTAAAGAAGAAGTATTGCATGTAGCAAAGCTTGCTAAATTAGAACTTAGTGAAGAGGAAATAGAGAAATATTCTTATGATTTAAAGGAAATATTAGATGAAATAGAAAAAATTAATGATGTTGAATTAGAAGAAAATGGTATTTTAATTGCACCTTGGAGTGAAGATTCTGTTTTACGTGAAGATGTTGGAGAAAATGGAATTGGAGAAGAAAATGTAGTTAAAAATGCTCCGAAAAAGTTAGATAATTTTATTGAAGTAAGGGGTGTTTTTAATGACTAAGTATTTAGATTTAGAAATAGTAGAAATTAATAAATTATTAAAAGAAAAGAAAGTAAAAGTATTAGATTTAGTGCTTGAGGCTTTTGATAGAGTAGAAGAAAATAAAGATTTAAATGCTTTTATAACATTAAATAAAGAAGATGCTATAGAAAAAGCTAAAGAGTTAGATACAAAAGAAGTAGATAATATATTATATGGTATTCCTATTGCTTTAAAGGATAATATAATAACAAAGGATTTACTTACTACTTGTGGTTCTAAAATGTTAAGTAATTTTGTTCCTATTTATGATGCTTTTGTAGTAGAACTTATAAAGAAAAATAATATGGTTATTATTGGGAAACTTAATATGGATGAATTTGCTATGGGTTCATCTAATAGGACTAGTTTTTATGGACCAGTTAAAAATCCTTATGATAAAACTTTAGTATCAGGAGGATCTTCAGGAGGATCGGCTGCATGTGTTTCTAGTAATATTACTCCTTTAGCATTAGGTACTGATACAGGAGGTTCTATTAGACAACCATCTAGTTTTTGTGGTATTGTTGGACTTAAACCTACTTATGGAAGAGTATCACGTTATGGACTTACTTCATTTGCATCTAGTTTGGATCAAATTGGACCTATGAGTCGTAATGTATATGAAAATGCTTTATTATTAAATGTTATTTGTAAGAAAGATGAAAGAGATTTAACTAATGTAGAAACAAATGAGGATTTTACTAGTTTAATAGGTAGTGATGTATCTAATATGAAAATTGCTATTCCAAGTTTTTATTTAAATGATATGATTGATAAAGAAATATTAAATAAGTTTAATGAAATTAGGGCTATGTTAGAAAAAGAAAATATTACTATAGATATAGTAGATATTCCATATATTAATTATGCAGTGCCTTTATATCAAATAATTGCATTAGGTGAAGCATCATCTAATTTAGCGCGTTATGATGGAGTAAAATATGGTTTTTCTGTAGAAAACTATAAGACAAAAGATGAATTATATGAGAAAACTAGAAGCATAGGATTTGGAAATGAAGTAAAAAGAAGAATAATGATAGGTTCATATTTATTAAGTGGTAGTAATGCTGTTTACTATTATAATAGGGCTTTAAAAATTAGAAAAAATATGAGTTTGGAACTATCTAAAGTATTTGAAAATTATGATTTAATAATTGGACCTACAACTACATCTCTTCCATATAAAATAGAAGAAACAAATGATGATCCAAATAAAAGTTTTGTTGATGATATATTAACAATTCCTGTAAATATGGCAGGGCTTCCTGCGCTTTCTATGCCTATAGGTTATTCAAAAAATAATTTGCCAATAGGTATGCAGATTATAGGTAATAAATTTGATGAAAAAACTATATATAAATTAGCTAGTTTTATAGAAAAAAGATTATCTTTGGGAGGTAAAAATGAATAATTATACACCAACAATAGGTATTGAGGTACATGTGGAATTAAAAACAAATTCTAAAGTTTTTTCTCCTTCAAGAAATGATTATAATGCTTTAATTAATTCTAATGTTAATGAAATAGATTTAGGCTATCCAGGAGTACTTCCTTCAATTAATAAAGAAGTAGTTCATGAGGCATTAAAAGCAGCGCTTGCATTAAATTCTCATATAAATAAAAAGATGCATTTTGATAGAAAAAATTATTTTTATCCAGATTTACCAAAAGGATATCAAATAACTCAAAGTAGGACTCCAATTGGATATGAGGGTTATTTAGAAATAGATATGGGAACTTATACTAAAAAAATAGGTATAGAGCGTTTACATATTGAAGAAGATACTGCTAAAAGTATGCATACTGATTCTAGAACATTATTAAATTATAATAGAGCAGGTGTACCATTAATAGAAATAGTTTCTAAACCTGATATTAAGACTAAAGAAGAAGCAGTTAAGTATTTAGAAACATTAAGAGAATTATTATTTTACTTAGGAGTTAGTGATTGTAAAATAGAAGAAGGTTCTATGAGAGCAGATGTAAATGTTTCTATTAGTAATACAGATATATTAGGGACAAAATGTGAAATTAAAAATATAGGTTCTATTACTGGGGTAGGTATTGCTATAGAAAGTGAAATAAATAGACAAAAAAAATTATTAGAAAATAATAAATTAATAGAAGAAGAAACAAGGAGATTTGATTCATCTACTTCATCTACTATATTAATGCGTAAAAAAGAAATAGGTAATGACTATAGATATTTTCCAGAACCTGATTTACCTTATTTATATTTAACAGATGAAGAAATAGAAAAAGTAGAAAAAGAATTAGTTTTACTTCCTAAGGAAAGAAGAAATATTTATAAAGAAAGAGGAATACTTGATATAAATATAGATAAATTAATAAGTAGGAAAGAATTATCTGATTATTTAAATATGTTTATTGATACAAATATTGATTTTAAAATAGCAAGTAATTTATTACTTGGTGATATATCTAATTATTTAAATAATAGTAGAATAAGTATATTTGATACAAAACTTACTAAAGATAAATTTATAGATTTAGTTAATATGTTAAGTAATGGAGAAATAACTTCTAAAATATTTAAAGATATTGTAAACGATATAATGGAAAAAGAATTATCTATTGGTGAAATATTAAAAGAGAATAATATTAGTTTAAATAATGATATAGATGAATTAAAAAATATTATTAATAAAGTATTAGATAATTATACTGAGAGTGTAAATGAATATAAAAATGGTAAAGAGAATGCATTTAAGTTTTTAATGGGTATGGTTATGAAAGAAGTAAAGGGTTCTTTTAATCCGAAACTTGTTAATGAAACTTTATTAGAGATTTTAAAGAATTAGGGAATAGGGGCTTGATAAAAGGCTCTTTTTTTTATATAATTAATTTATGATAGAAAGAAGGCAAGAGTATGGGTAAAATAAATCGAAAATCAACGCGTCCAAGTGTTAATTCTCTGCTTATTTTACCCAAAAATTATTTAAAAATGGCGAATTA
>CAYWQZ010000077.1:0-4461 GCA_964460565.1 uncultured Mycoplasma sp. | reverse complement strand
GAACCGCCACTATTTTATTTTGGCTTCATAGCTCAGTCGGTAGAGCAACGGACTGAAAATCCGTGTGTCGCTGGTTCGATTCCCGCTGGAGCCACCATAACAATATTTATCCCTTACTTAATAGGGTTTTTTTATTATCATAATTATTTGTACTAATTTAATAGAATTTTACTAATTGCTAAAAAATTACCTATAAATATAAATTTAAATTACTTATAATTACTGACTTTTTTAAAAAAATTTGTTATAATTATTATGTTATTATGGTGGTAGTATGGAATATAAATTTAAAATAAATGAGTTTGAGGGTCCATTAGATTTGTTACTTTCATTAATAAAAGAATCTAAAATGGATATTATGAATATTGAAATAATAAAACTTGCTAATCAATATTTAGAATACATAGAAAGCATGAATGACTTAAATCTTACTATTGCTTCTGAATATCTTGTACTTGCAAGTGAACTTATGTATTTAAAATCAAAATGTTTGTTACCTAAAGAAGAAGAAAATGATGACGAATATGAAGAAGTAAAAGAAAATTTAGTTAATAGATTACTTGAATACAAACAGTATAAAGAAGTAACATCTGCTTTTAAAAATTTAGAAGAAGAACGAAAAGAACTCTTTACAAAAGTTCCTTCTAGTTTAAAAGAATATAAAGATAATGATATAAAACTAAGTAATGACGTTACTTTAAATGATTTACTAAGGGCATTTCAAAATTTTTTAGAAAGAAAAAAATACAAAGAACCAATGATTACTAAGGTTACTACTAAAGAATTTTCTGTAGAAGAAAGAACTAGAGACATTAAAAATATATTAAGAAATAGAAAAAAAGTAGAATTCTTTGAATTATTTGAAGAATTTTCTAAACCATATGTAGTAGTAACATTTTTATCTATTTTAGAAATGGCTAAGAAAAGTGAAATAATTATTATTCAAGAGAATAATTTTGATAAAATATATTGTAAGGAGGCCGAAAATGAAAGCAGCACTTGAAGGTTTACTTTTTCTAGTTGGAGATGATGGCTTAACACTAGAACAAATTTCTAATATTTTAGAAATAAGTAACGAAGAAGTTTTA
This sequence comes from uncultured Mycoplasma sp., assembly GCA_964460565.1. Taxonomy (GTDB): domain Bacteria; phylum Bacillota_I; class Bacilli_A; order RF39; family UBA660; genus HGM10836. Next base: position 3,373 of record CAYWQZ010000077.1, on the reverse strand, counting down.
GATAATCTTAATGAATTAAAAAATAAATATGAAAATAAAGATTCTGGTTTATTAATAAAAAAATTTGGTTCTTTATATAAAATAACTACCAAAAATGAATATTCTAATTATTATAAAAAATTAGAAGAAATATCAAATATAAGGAATTTATCACAATCAGCACTTGAAACTTTAGCAATTATCGCGTATAATGAACCTATAACACGTTTAAAGGTTGATGAACTAAGAGGTATTAATTCCTCACAAATGATTAGAAATTTAATTGCTAAAGATTTTGTAAAAGAAGTAGGAAAGAGTAATGCTCCAGGTAAACCTACCTTATATGGTGTTACAGATGGCTTCTTAGATTATTTTGGTTTATCTGATATAAAAGATTTACCCAAAATAGAAGAAATTGATATTGATGATACTGAAGTAGATTTATACAAATCTAAGTATCAAGAAGAAGTTATTGAACAACTATAACTTTTTTATGCCCGTGTGGTGAAATTGGTAGACACGCTGGACTCAAAATCCAGTATTAGTGATAATGTATCGGTTCGAGTCCGATCACGGGCACCAGATTGATAGAAAACTCGAACTTTTCGAGCAAAATTTAAAACGACTTGTCATAAAAAAGTCGTTTTTATTTAATGTCTCTTTAAAGGTCACATTAGTCACATCTTAGGACCTTTTTTTGATAACTCATCAGTAAATCTATATGTATCTTCAAAGTCTCTTTGAGAAATTCCATACATATCATCAACATTAGTAATGTTAATATAACCACCAGCAGCAATTTGCATATCAGAACCCCATTGATTTAAAATGATATTGTCTGTAATTTGAACAAAAACTTGAGGACCTCCTTTTGGCCTACAAAGACTAGGGTTTTCAGGGTCTGTTTCGTATTTCTTTTTAAATGTTGTGTCATCAATAATCCATTGATTATAATGCCCATTATTATCTGTAATAATATTTCCTTGTTCATCTACTTTAGTAGCAATCCAGCCAGGTTGATTTGTTTCTGCATCAACTTGAACTTGTGCGACCTTTTCCTCAATTTCATTTCCTTGAGAATCAGCACTCCAAGAAACAACAGTTTCACCCACAGTACCTTGTCTAGCGATGATCCTAGCAAATTTTTCGGCTTGTCTAGGTACCATAGTACCATTTTCAATACCTTGTTTTACATAACTAGTTACTTCCACTTTTGTATAGTTCTCCACAGCTATACCTCCTTCCATTATTTATTTTAACATATATTTATTTTAACATATATTTAGCATTTTTTATATTCTTTGCTTAAAAATATAGTATAATTTAACTAGTTAGCAGTTATTACTACCTATAAATTTATGCTAATGGTTGTTACACTTCTATCAAAAAAAGGACACCATTTAAGAATTTTATTTTTTAAATAAAACCAGGAGGCATTTATGAATAAAGTTTTATTTCACATTCCACATTCATCACTTAAAATACCCAAAAAATATTGGAATATATGTATAAAAGATAGAAAATATATAGATAAAATAAATATAATTATGAGCGATTACTTAACTAATAAATTAATCCCAGAAAAATCTCATAAATTAATTTTTAAATATTCAAGATTGTTTTGTGATGTAGAAAAATTTAAAGATGATAATAAAGAAATTATGTTTAAAAAAGGTATGGGAGTACTTTATACTAAATATTTAGATGAAGAAATAACTATTATAAATAAAAAATATAAACAAATTATTTTAAAATCATATTATGATAAATATCATAAAAAACTAGATAAAACAGTTACTAATTTATTAAAAAAAGACAACTGCATAATAATTGATTTACACAGTTTTAGCGATAGAACAGTAGAAGAATTATTTAATATAAAAAATACACCTGACGTATGTATAGGAACAAATAATACCTATACTAATCTAAAATTATTAGAACTTACTATTAATCATTTTCAAAGTTATGGTTATAAAGTAAATACTAATGTACCATATGAAGGAGTTATAATCCCTAATAAATATATAAATAAAAAAGAACCTAATTTATATTCTATTATGTTAGAAATAAACAAAAGAATATACTTAACTAATCAAAATGATTTCAATAAATTAAAAAATTGTATTAATGACTATTATAATAAAATAAAATTATTAGAATTAGACTAAGTACGCAAATTCAATTTTAAATTAGAATTGATTATTTTCTTATTACTAAATGATAAACTAATATTTTATTTTTATTTTCATTAAAATAATTGACAATCATATTAAAAAATACTATACTGAATATAGTTAACGTTGGTTAACTATATTACAAGGAGATAGTATGGAAAAATATTTAAAGGCAAATATAGTATTTTCGAAATTCAGTAGGGCATATATGACATTAAAAAAAGATTTACCAATAAGACCAAGTGAAATGGGTGTTTTAAATATTATAACTAAAAGAGATGGTTTATATACCCCCATATCAATAGCGGAATTATTGGAAGTAACTAAACCAATGGTTACCAATCATATATCAGTTTTAGAGAAAAAAGGATATATTACTAAAAAATATTTGGAAAATGATAAGAGAAGTTTTTACGTAATTCCAACTGATAAAGCTAAAAAACTAGTATCAGAAACGGAACTTAAACTAAATAGAAAATTAATTAATTTAGAAGAAAAATTAGGTTTAGAACGTTTTGATGAATTAATTAAAACTTTAGAAGAAGCAAAAACTTATTTAGAGGATTAATATAAAATGAAAAGAAATGATCCAGTTTGGAATCCGTGGCATGGTTGTCATAAAGTTAGTGAAGGTTGTAAAAACTGTTTTATGCATTATTTAGATGAACAAAGAGGACAAGATGGTTCCAAAATATCAAAAAATAAAACTGATTGGAATTTGCCTTTAAAAAAAGATAGAAATGGAAACCCTAAAATTAAATCTGGTGAATTTGTAAGAGTATGCATGGCTTCTGACTTCTTTTTAGAAGAAGCAGATGAGTGGCGAGAAGAAGCTTGGGATATTATGAGAAAAAGATTTGATGTTACTTTTTCTTTGTTAACTAAACGAGCTCACAGAATAAAAAAATGCTTACCTCCTGATTGGGGAGATGGTTGGGATAACATCACATTTGCAGTATCTTGTGAAAATCAAAAAAGAGCAGATGAAAGAATTCCTTATTTATTAGATCTTCCTGCAAAACATATTTGGGTTAGTGTAAAACCTTTTATTGGTGAAATAGATTTAGATAAGTACCTTGCTACTGGAAAAATAGAAACTGTACTATGTGGTGGTGAAAACTATGCTGGTGAAAGACCACTACACTACGAATGGGTAAAAAAAGTATATGATCAATGTATAAAATATGATGTTGAGTTTATATTTGGACAAACTGGTA
>CAYWQZ010000076.1:0-4523 GCA_964460565.1 uncultured Mycoplasma sp. | reverse complement strand
AAATAACTCTTCTATTTTATCTACTATTTTTTGTTGTTCTTCTAGTGGAGGAAGTGGGATTGTTGTATCTTTAACTTTATCAATATTTAAATTACTAACAACTGCACCAGATGCTTTAGAACAAAATTGTTTATACACAAAATTTGAACTCAAAGTATAGAATAAAAAATCCTTTAAAAACAATTGATTATTATCAGTCAATACTAGCCAACCATCGTGAATACAACCATCTACATTTAAAATATACGGTCTTCCAAAACTCATAGAATTAGTTAAAAGAAAATCTCCTTTATGAACTAATCTGCTTTTTTCAATTCCAGCTTTTGTTATTTTTTCTTTACAAGAATCTATATACTTACTTCCTTTTATAGTATCACTTATTTTTATCCAATTAACTCCGTTATCAGAAGTTGTTAAAAATGATTTAATTGGTCTAGGCGAGCCACCTCTTGCAACATCAATTACATCACCTATTTTAACAACTTGCCAATTTTTAGGATAGTTATCCAACACAACATCATTTATTTTTTTTAATAAATCCGTAGCAAGTGACTTACTTTCATTGCAGGTATTTTTAAATAATATAGTATTTAATATACTCTTCTTTAATTCTTCAACTATCATTTTAAATCACCTATTAATTTAATAATTTCTTGAAGTTTAGAATCTAGTTCTTTTTCTAAATTTTCTCTTTTTTGAATAAAATTATCCATTGTTTCTTTTGGGGATAATATTACTTCTTCTTTTACTGGGTATCCACATTGATCTAAATTATCATTTAAATTTTCTATTTCTTCTTTTGTATATTTTCTTGATTTATATGTTTCTGTTAAAGATTCGTCATCTTTAATATCTTTTATTTCTGTTCTATTATACCACCAATCAATTATGGGTTTCATATGTTTTAGTTCCACTGGTTTAGTTTTACTAAATGCTTTATATCCTTCTGGTAAATCCATTCTATAAAACCAAGTTTCTTGTGTAGGCCTAGTTTTATCAAAGAATAATAGGTTTGTAGCAATACTTGTATAAGGAGCAAATATTGAGCCTGGTAATCTTATAATAGTATGCAAATTACATTCTTCCATTAACTTTTTCTTAATAGCTACTTTAGTATTATCATTTCCAAATAAGAATCCATCTGGAAGTACGATACCAACTTTACCATTTTCTTTTAATCTATAAAGTATTTCTACTATAAATAAATCCGCTGTTTCAGAATCTCTTAATTCAGTTGGAAAGTTTTGTTGAACTGACTTTTTTTCTGTTCCTCCATAAGGAGGATTCATTAAAATAATATCAAATCTATCTTCTTCTTCATAATCTCTTACATTCTTTTCTAATGAATTACCTCTTATTATATTAGGTTCATTAACATCATGTAATAGCATATTTGTTGTACATAATAAATATGGTAATGACTTTTTTTCAACTCCATAAAATGATTTCTTTAATATTTCATTAGATTCAGTATCACTTGCTTGTTCTTTCATATGATTAAGTGCTGAAACCAAAAATCCTCCAGTACCACACGCAAAATCTGCTATTGTTTGTCCTATTTTGGGATCAACCATTTTTACAATAAAATCAGTTACTGCTCTTGGTGTGTAAAATTCTCCTGACTTTCCTGCAGATTGTAAATCTTTTAAAATAGTTTCATATATTTCATTAAATGCGTGTCTTGTCTGAAAATCAGTTAAATCTATTTCATTTAAGACATTTACAACTTGTCTAATCAAAATTCCATCTTTCATGTAGTTATTTAAATCTTCAAATACTTCTCTAACTATTCTACCTCTTATTGGTGTCGTTTCATTTAATTCAATTTCTTTGAGTGAATTAAATAATTGAATAATAAAGTTAGATAGACTATCACCTGTTAAAGCCTTTCCATCTTTATTATCTATAGCCCAATTTCTCCATCTATATTCTTCTGGAATAACAGATTTATAATTATCTTCAAGAATTTCCCATTCGCTTTCTTTAGCATCATATAATTTTAAGAATAACATCCAAACTATTTGTTCTATTCTTTGAGCATCACCATTAACACCTGCATCTTGCCTCATTATATCTTGTAATCTTTTTATCATTGTTCCTATATTCATTTATTACAACTCCTAACTATATAATAATTCTTTTATTTTTGCTACCATTCCTAAATACTTATCTTTACCACCAAATAAATTAATTATAGGAACTAATCCACCAAATTTATTAAAATTCTTTACTTCAAGTAATCTTATATTTTCTAATTCAGTTACATTTTTATTCTTATACACATTAAGTAATTCATCAATAATATTTTTTTGTACTTCTGTATATTCATCTATAGCAAAATTCTCTTTTACCTTTTCTATTCTATCTTCCTTAGTTACAGCTTCTTCATCATAAGCCATATTTGAAAGAATATCAAATATATCAATATTATTATCATTTACTTTATTAAATACTTCATCCACCATTACACCTTCGCTCATAAGGTGTTCTAAAAAATCTTTTTTAGAATCTGCTCTATACCATTCTTGTTCAAAACCATCAAAGTTTTCATATAATCTTTTTAAATTCTTTTTAGAATATTCTATTATAGATTCAGTTATTAGCTTTCCATCGGCATCATAATACTTAATTGTTTCATTAAGGATAGAAACATCTACTCCTTTAATATATACTTTCTTAAATCCTTCTTCTTGATCAACAAATCCATTTACAGGAATTTCAGGTTTGACATTATCAATACCATACTCTTTTGGTGATTTTTTATCATTTGCGTTTCCACCATCTACATCAATTACGGATTCTGCTGGACCATTAAATGTTGGATCAGCAAATTTTTCTGAATTATTTCTAAAATCCATTATTGTAAAATATTCTTTACCCTTATTAGGAAGAAGTCTAGTACCCCTACCAATAATTTGCTTAAACTCAGTCATACTTTGTATTTCTTCATCTAATACAATTAACTTAACTGTTTTTGTATCAACACCAGTAGATAATAATTTAGATGTAGTTGCAATAACTGGATATGTTGTATTTGAATCTATAAAATCATCTAATTTTGACTTTCCTAAATCATCATTACTAGTTATCCTAACGATATAATTAGGATTAATTTTCATCATATCTTCATTTTCTTTAGCTAGAGCATTTCTCATTCTTAATGCGTGTTCTGTATCAACGCAAAATACAATTGTTCTAGCATATCTATCTGTTGCTTTTAAATACTCAGTTATCCTTTTAGCTACAACTTGAGTTCTTTCATCAATAACAATTTTCCTATCATAGTCATGAATAGTATATTCTTTATCCTCTACTTCATATCCATCTTCATCAAGTTTCCCTTTTTCAGGTCTATAACCTTCTAAATCTTTATCAAGACTGACTCTAACAACTTTATATGGTGCCAAAAATCCATCTTCTATACCATCTTTTAATGTATATGTATATATTGGTTCTCCAAAATAAGCAATATTAGATATATCATTTGTTTCTTTTGGTGTAGCAGTCATACCAATTTGAGTAGCACCACTAAAATATTCTAAGATTTCATGCCAATTTGAATCATCTCTTGCACTACTTCTATGACATTCATCGACTACTATTAAATCGAAAAAATCTGGTTTAAATTGTTTATAGATTTCTTCTTCATTAGTTCGTAATTGATGATATAGCGACATATATATTTCATAAGAAGAATCCATTTTTCTATTTTCAACCTTTGTCATAACTTTTTGAAATGGTTTAAAATCATTTTGCATAGTTTGATCGATCAATATATTTCTATCTGCTAAATAAAGTATTTTCTTTTTTGATCCAGAACTATATAATCTATATATAATTTGAAATGCAGTAAATGTTTTACCTGTTCCTGTTGCCATTACAAGAAGTATTCTTTTTTGACCTCTTGCAATTGCTTCAACTGTTTTATTAATCGCTATTCTTTGATAATATCTAGGAGTCTTAAATGCACTCATATAATAATAAGGTTGAGTAATAATTTTTGTTTCTTCTTCTGTTAAATTTTTTTCTTCAATGTATCTTTTCCATAATTGTTCAGGAGTAGGAAATTCATCCATTGATATTTCTTTTTCTTGTCCTGTTATCATATCATGTTCAAAAAATCCTGTACCATTAGAAGAATAAGCAAAAGGTATATTAAGGTCACTTGCATATCCTATAGCTTGTTGAATTCCATGAGATGCTGTTACTTTATTATCTTTTGCTTCAACTATTGCAATGGGAAAATTAGGACGACAAGATAATAAATAATCTACTTTTTTACCTTTACCCCTTTTAGCCACATTTTCTCTAACATTTATTTTTCCATCAGTATAATAATATTCACATCTTATTTGAGATTGAATATCCCAATCAGCTTTTTGAAGAGATGGAGTAATAAATCTTAATTTAATATCTTCTTCTGTTAAATCTTTAATACTTAATCCATTATTCATGTTTACTCACTTCCTTATTTTACATTTTTATCTAAATTTTATCAAAAAGTTTAATTATTATTTTCAACA
>CAYWQZ010000075.1:0-4597 GCA_964460565.1 uncultured Mycoplasma sp. | reverse complement strand
AAAAAAATATATAGTTTTTTTAAAAAGTGTGTTATAATCTTGTATTGAAAGAGGCATTATATGAAAGAAGTTAAAATTAAGTTAAGTATTAATAATTCTTTAATAGAAAAAAATGGTTTTTTAAAAGAAAATATTTTATTACTTGATAATGATAGTGAAAATATTACTTATATTTTAAAAGAAAACATTTTAATAAAAGAAAGTTTTGATAATATAATAAAATTAGATTTTAATAATAATAAATTAAATTGTTATTTAAAAGAAATAAATCAAAGTTTTATAATGGATATAGATGTAAAAAATAAAGTTATAAAAGATAATAAAATTAATATAATATATGAAATAGAAAGTAATATATTTAGACTAGATATAGAGTATGAGGTGATATAATGTTAAAAGAAATGGAAAGTATTGTATTGGAAGCATTAAAGTCTTTAAAATTAGATGTAGATAAGGTTATGATTAATATATCTTCTAGACCTGATTTATGTGATGCTCAGTGTAATGATTTATTTAAAATTGCTAAATTAAATAATCAAAATATTGAAGTTTTAGGTAAATCGGTAGAAGAAAAAATAAATGAGATGCCTAATTTTAATGATTATTTTAGTAAGGTAGAATTTGTGCGTCCTGGTTTTTTAAATATTACTTTTAGTGATAAGTATATTACAAGTAATTTAAAAAAGATGAAAAGTTCTAATAAATATGGAATAAAAGAAGAAAATGAAACTTATGTATTAGATTTTGGTGGTGCAAATGTTGCAAAACCTTTACATGTAGGACATATGAGAACTATTTTAGTAGGTGAGTCTATAAGAAGAATACTTGAATATAAAGGTAATAAAACAATAAGTGATGTTCATCTAGGAGACTACGGACTTCAAATGGGACAAGTTATTTATGGTATATTAAGTGAAAATAAAAAAGAAGAAGATATAGATATTAAGTATTTAGATTATATTTATCCTAAAATGAGTGCATTGTGTAAAGAAGATGAAAAAGTAAAAGAAGAGTGTTCTAGAATAACTAAAGAACTTCAAGAAGGAAATATTTTGTACCAAAAACTATGGAAAAAAATAATGGAAGTTTCTATTTGTGATATAAAGAAAAATTATGATTTTTTAGGAGCACATTTTGATTATTGGTATGGAGAAAGTGATTCATATAATTATTTAGAACAAGTAGAAAGTATTTTAAAAGAAAAAAAATTACTTGAAGAGTCAAATGGTGCTTATGTAGTTCATGTTTTAGAAGAAACAGATAACAAAGAAATGCCTCCATTTATATTTAAAAAAAGTAATGGTGCTTATTTATATGAATCTACTGATTTAGCAACAATTTTACAAAGAAAACAAGATTTTAACCCCGATCATATTTTATATATTGTAGATAATAGACAACAACTTCATTTTGAAAGAGTTTTTAGAACTAGTAAAAAAGCAGATATTATGCCTATTTCAAAATTAGAATTTTTAGGATATGGCACTGTAAATGGGGAAGATAATAAACCTTATAAAACAAGAAGTGGTAAAACTCCAAAATTAGAAGAATTAATTAATAATGTAAAAGAAATATTTATAAATGGTAAAGAAACTAATAAAGATATAATTGAATCTGATTTAGATAAAATTGTAAATTCAATATTAAAATTTGCTGATTTACAAAATTCTAGAGAACGTGATTATATATTTGATATAAATAAATTTTCTAATTTAACTGGTAAAACAGGTCCATATATTTTATATACATATTTGAGACTAAAAAAGATATTATTAGATAAAAATATAGATGAAAATATAGTAACTGATAAAATTTATAACAAATATGATAGACAATTGAGAATAAAAATGCTAGAATTAGTAAGTGCTTATGAAAAAGCATATATAAATAGAATGCCAAACTTTATCGCAGAATATTTATATGAAATCTGTGTATTAGCCAATTCATTTTATGAACAAAATCATATAAGTAATTTAGAGGATAAAATTAACTCTAATGATTGGTTGTATATTATAGATAAACTTACAAATATAATAAAAGATATGCTTTATTTATTAGGTATTGAAATACCTTTAAAAATGTAGGAGGAATATTATGAGCATAAAAAAAATGACTAAAGAGGAACTTGAAACATTATCATATAATGATATAGCACATTTAATTTTAAAAGAAGAACAAGCACAAAGTACACTAGATTTATTTAAACAAGTAGTTAATGTCTTAAATTTACCAGAAAAAACAATTGAAAATAAAATTGGAGATTTTTATACATCTTTAACTACAGATAAAAGATTTGTATTACTTGAAGATGGTAATTGGGATTTAAGAATTAATCATAAATCTTCAAATATTATTACTTATGAAGAAGATGATGAGTATGAAGATATAGAAGAAGATTATGATGATGAAGTAGAAGAAGATGAATTTGATGATGTTTATGGTGATGATATAGATGAAGATACATCTGTAGATGAATATAAGAATTTAGTTATTGTAGATGAAGAAGATTTAGGTTTAGAAGAATAAAACCTTAAAGAGGTGATAAAATTGATAGAACGTTTAGATAAAATATTATTAAAATATGAAGAAATAACTAATGAGTTATCTAAAAGCGAAGTAATTAGTAATATTGATTTATTAACTAAGTTATCTAAAGAACAAAGTAAACTTGATCCAGTATGTAATAAGTATAAAAGATATAAAGAAGTATTACAAAACATTACTGAAGATGAAGAATTATTAAAAGATCTTGAACTTAAAGAAATAGCCAAAGAAGAATTGGGGTCTTTATATGAAGAAAAGGATAGTTTAACTCATGAACTTGAAATATTACTATTACCAAAAGATGAAAATGATGGTAAAGATGTAATTATGGAAATACGTGGTGCAGCAGGTGGTGATGAGGCCAATATTTTTGCAGGAGACCTTTATAGAATGTATCAAAAATATGCTGAAAAAGTAGGTTGGCGTCTTGAAATATTAAATGCTGAAGAAGGTACAAATGGTGGTTATTCTCAAATTGAATTTATTATTAAAGGGCAAGATGTTTATTCTAAGTTAAAATATGAAAGTGGCGCCCATAGAGTTCAAAGAGTTCCTGAAACAGAATCACAAGGTAGAATACATACTTCTACTGCGACAGTATTAGTTTTTCCAAAAGTAGAAAATATTGAAATTGAAGTAAATATGTCTGATATAAAAATAGATGTATATCACTCAGGTGGTGCTGGAGGACAATCTGTTAATACTACAGATTCTGCCGTTAGAATGACTCATATTCCAACCGGTATCGTAGTAACTTGTCAAAATGAAAGAAGTCAACTTCAAAATAAAGAAAAAGCTCTTGAAATATTAAAAACAAAAATTTATGAAGAAGAACTAAGAAAACAAGAAGAAAAACTAGGTAACGAAAGAAAAACTAAAATAGGAACCGGAGATCGTTCTGAAAAAATAAGAACATATAATTATCCTCAAAATAGAGTAACAGATCATAGAATTGGTTTTACAGTTAATAAATTAGATAGAGTTATTGAAGGAGAATTAGATGATATAATTAATGCTTTAGTAAATGAAGACCAAAAAAGGAAACTTGAAGCAAGTGAAAATTAATGATTTATTAATAGATAATACTTCTAAACAGGTATTATCTATAATTTTAAATAGAAGTATTCCAGAAATTGTTTTAAATAAGGAAGACAAAATAAGTTTTATTAATTATTTAAAATATAAAAAAATAATAAATGGTTTGAATAAAGGAAAAGCACTTCAGTATTTGACTAAACAAGCCTATTTTTATGAATATAGTTTTTATGTAAATAAAAATGTTTTAATACCTAGACCAGAAACAGAAATTTTAGTAGATATAACAAATAAATTTATAAATGAGTACTTTAATAAAGATATTTCTATTTTAGATGTAGGAACAGGATCTGGTAATATAGCTATTACTTTAAAAAAATTAAATGAAAATAGTAAAGTTACCGCTATAGATATATCAAATAAAGCTTTAAAAGTAGCAAGAAAGAATGCTAAATTAAATAATGTAGATATAACTTTTATAAAAAGTAATTTACTTAATAATATAAATAATAAGTATGATGTATTAATAAGTAATCCACCATATATAGATAAAGAAAATGACTTTGTCGAAGAAATAGTATTAAATAATGAACCCCATCTAGCACTTTTTGCACCTAATAAAGGATTAGATAATTATATAAAAATATTAAAAGAAAGCAAAAAAGTATTAAATAATAAAAATATAATAGCATTTGAAATAGGAGATAAACAAAAAGAAGATTTAATTAAAATAGTAAAAGAATATTACCCTGATTCTATAATTAAAGCATATAAAGATAATAATAATTTAGATAGAATATTAATTGTATTAAATAATATAGATAAATAAAATCACTTTAATAGTGGTTTTTTTGTATTATTGTTATCATTAATTTATATTGACTATATTAACATAATATGTTGATATAACAATAGAACAAATAGTAAGTATAGGGGATGATATATATGATTACAGGATTTGGCTCTATTTTAAAAGATTATTTAGAATTTTATAATATTTCTCAAGTTGAGTTTGCGA
>CAYWQZ010000074.1:0-4656 GCA_964460565.1 uncultured Mycoplasma sp. | reverse complement strand
AAAGCATTTTCTATTGATATTACATTTGTACTTTCTGTATAACTCATTGATACTAGTCCTGTAGTTATACTATTTTCGTTTCCTGTTGTTGTTAAAGTATATACTGCATATGTTGTTCCAATTACTATAGCAACTAAAAACAACAATAATATTATTGGAAATGCACGTTTTAAATTACTACCTATTTTTGTTTCCTCTTTGCTCGTTATAGATTGACAATTTTTTTCACTAAATTTACTCATATTTACCTTTCCTTCTCCTATTTTATAACTTAATTATAAAATAAAAGATACTCTATTTCAAGTATCTTTTTAACTATTTTTTAATTTGTTTATTCTTTATTACAATCAGTACACATTTTACCAGAAACTTCATTAACTAAAGTTCTTAATTTAGTTTTTAATGTCTCTATTTTTTCATTAGTCCAATAATCTTCTGGAGTAATATCTTCAGTAATAACAGATGTTTCATTATCATGACCTATTATATCTCCATTTAATACAAATGAAACATCAGGTACATATATTCTTCTATTACCTTCTTCATCATATAATAAATTTTCATCTAAAATAGAAACTATTTTTTGATATTCTTTAGTGTTATTACTTCTATCTTCTAAAATATTATAATAATATATTTTTTCTACTCCTTCTTCTTTAGCAACTTCATTTAATATCTTTACATATGCTTTACACCAAGGACACTCTGGAAAACCTAAATATACTATTCCTGTTCCATTTTCTAATATTTTAATTATTTCATTTATATCTCTATAAACAAATACATTTTCTTCTATTCCATACTCTTTACTAAATTTTTCACTATCACTTTCTTTATTATTAAATACTAAAAAATATCCTAAAACTCCAAGTAATATAATAACTACTCCAATAACTATAAATTTTATACTTCTTTTCATTTTAATTCCTCCATAATAAGTTTAACAAAAAAATATTTTTTAGTCTATAAAAATATAAAATTTGTTAAAAAAATACATAATTTTAAGTAAAAAGTTAATATTAAATATAGAAAATGGTGATTTTATGTTTAATTATAAAATTAATAAAATACTAGAAAATATAAATAAAAAATATCATAATGCACCTGATATAACTTACAGAACTATAAATATTAAAAATAATAAAATAGTCCTAGTATTTAATCAAAGTTTATGTGATTCTGATAAAATTAATAAATATATATTATTTAATTTAACTAATAAGTTTAATAATATAAAAGATATTACTAATATATTACCTTGTGATAAGTTGCTTACTATAAATAAAAATCAAATTTTTGAGTATATTCCTAATGGTTTTACAATTATATTAACTAATAAAGATATATATGCTGTAGAAACTAAAGCAAATTTATATCGTAGTGTTTCTGAACCTACTACTGAGAAAACTATTAATGGTCCAAAAGATTCATTTAATGAAAATTATATGACTACTATAGGACTTATTAGAAAAAGAATAAAAAGTTCTAATTTAGTTTTTAGTGAGAAAACTATAGGTAAAGAAAGTAAAACTAAAGTTGGTTTCTTTTATATGAGTAATATAACTGAAAGTGATATGGTTAGTACTTTAAATGAAAAGTTAGATAGTATAGATATTGATGGTATATTTGATATTAATTATATAAGACAATATATAGATAGTGATAATTCTATGTTTCCTTTATATGAAACTACAGAAAGACCTGATTTAGCATGTATGGCTATTTTAGAAGGTAAAATAGTTATTATATGTGAAAATAGTCCTTATGTTCTTATTGTTCCTACATTTTTAACTGATTTGTTTCATACTCCAGAGGATAATTATGGTAAGAGTAAGAATGTTACTGCAAGTAGAATAATTCGTATTTTAGCATTTATAATAGCTATTTTGTTACCAGGTTTTTATATTGCTATTACAACTTATAATCATGAAACTATACCTATTACTTTAATAGTTAGTTTTGCCGCACAACGAGATGGTGTCCCCTTCCCTTCTATTGTTGAAGGTTTTATCATGGCTTTAATTTTTGAAGTTTTAAGGGAAAGTGATATTAGAATGCCTAATGAATCTGGTAATGCAATAAGTATACTTGGTGCAATTGTTCTAGGTGATGCTGCGGTTACTGCAGGTATTGTCTCTCCTATTATGTTAATAATTATTGCAATAAGTGCTATATGTGGACTTGCTTTTTCTCATATTGCAGTAATAAATGCTATTAGGTTTTGGAGAATTATATTTATGATATCTGCTACTATACTAGGTATGCCAGGTTTAATATTTTGTTTCTTTTTCTTTATAATTACTTTATGTTCTTTAAAATCATTTGGTAAACCATATCTATATCCATATGCTCCAATTAATATTAAAATGCTTACTAATTCTATATTTAAAAAAGACTTAAAAAAAGATAATAAAAGGAATCCTTTACTTACTGATTCTAATTATATAAGGAGCAAACAATGAAAAAGAAAATTATAGTATTAATAATAATTAGTTTATTTTTTACATTAGGTTGTAGTTATAAAGAAATAAATGATTTAGCTATTGTAAGTGCTATAGGTATTGATTATAAAGATAATAATTATGTAGTAAGCGTCCAAGTTATGAATCTTCAAAAAGAAACAAATGATGCTACTACTGAAAGTTCTATTTTATATAGTGCTTCTGGTAAAACTATTTTAGAAGCACTTAAAAATATTCATTTAAAGTATCCTAATACTTTGTATTTAGGTCATAGTGAACTTTTAATTATCGGACAAAGTATTATTCTAAATAATAATATAAATAAAATATTTGATTTTTTCTTAAGGGAACCTCAAGCAAGAACAGATTGTCTTGTTATAGTATCAGATAAAAATGATGCTATTGATTTAATTAATCCTAAAGATGAAAATAATGAAGGTACATTTCCTAGTAAGGATTTAATTACTATTATAGAAAATAGTAAAGAAATAACAGGATATACTATAACTCAAACTCTAGAAGAATTTATTATTAATTATTATGAAGAAGGATTAGATACAGTTTTAACTAATGTTGTAATAGATAATAGTGATAATCAAATAAAAACTAAATTAACTGGTTTAGTAGCATTTAAAAATAATAACTATGTAGGTAGATTAAGTGAAAATAATTCATTTATTTATAACACTATAAATAATAATTATAAAAGAGGTTCTATAGATATACCATATAAAAATAATTTATTAGGTTTAGAGTTAAAACCTAATAGTAAAATAAATGTAAGTATTAAAGATAATAAAATAATATATGATATAAATGTAACACTAGAAGGAGTTGTAACTGAACTTCATACTAATATTGATTTTAATACTGATAAGGATTATAAAAAACTAGAAGACGCTACTAATGAATATATAAAAGAGGAAATAAAAAGTTTAATAGATTATTGTAAGAGTAATAATGTTGATATATTAGGTTTAAAAAATTTATTATATAAATATAAGTATAAAGAATATAAAAAATATAAAGATAGTGATATTTATAATATAAGTAAAATAAATATAAATGTTGATAGTAATATTTATAGATATGGTAATATATCAAGGGGAGATAATTATGAATCATAAGATAAGTACTAAAGAGTTATTTGGAGTTGTTGTTTCTCTTTCTTGTTCTTTATTTTCAATGTTTGGTACTAGTTTAATAATTAATAGTGGTAAAAATAGTACTCTTTTAGCAATAACTATTGGTTTTATACTCGGGTTTATTCCTTTATCATTAATTATATATGTATTTAATCACTTAGGAAATAAAAATATATTTGAGTATAATAAAGATAAGTTAAAAGTATTAGGTTGTATTATAAATATTTTAATATGTTTACCTATTTTATATATGGGGTTTATTATTACGTGGAGAACACTTCAGTTTACTATTACTAACTTATTACCAGAAAATTCTTATTACTTTGTTGGTCTAGTACTTTTTTCTATTATTGGTTATTCTATTACTAAAGGAAAAGAAGTAATAGGAAGAAGTAATATGATACTAACTATTATTTTATTATTTATATTAGGATTTATATGTATATTTTTAATACCTAATGTAAAAATAGATAATTTTTTACCAATATTTAATATTAGTAAAAATAATTTTATTAAATCATGTTTGTATTTTCCAGTTATTTCTGTATATCCTTTAATATCTCTTCTTTCTATTAGACCAAGTGATGTTGTAGATAAAGATAATTTTAAAAAATGTTTAATTAAGGGATATAGTTTAACTTTTATAATGATATTTATATTTTATTTTTTAATGATTAGTATATATGGTAGTAATTTTACTAGTATTTTATCTTATCCTGAGTATTATTTATTTAAAAAAATAAATGCTTTTAATTTTATTCAAAGAGTGGAAAATATTTGTTCTATTACTTATTATATAGTATCGTATGGGGGAATATGTTATTTAATATATTTTATAAAAGAAGCTTTTAGTAAAACTTTTAATATAAGTAAGAAATGGAAGCAAAATATTATAATTTTCTTAGTTGCAGATTTAACTCCAGTTGTTAGTGTTTATTTGTTTAAAAAGTATCATATAAATTTTTTAATTAATAATTATTTAAAGTATACACTTCCTATTTTAGTATTTGTTTTGTTAGAAAGTATATTGGTAGTTATAAATAAAAAAA
>CAYWQZ010000073.1:0-4780 GCA_964460565.1 uncultured Mycoplasma sp. | reverse complement strand
ATGTAGCTCAGCTGGCTAGAGCGACTGGTTCATACCCAGTAGGTCGGGGGTTCGATCCCCTCCGTCGCTACCATAAGGAATTTTACTAGATAGAAATATCTAGTTTTTTTATTAGAAGAAGGTGCTTGTTTTGAATTTTTATTGAAAAAGTTTGACAAAATGTGTAAAATGTGCTATAATTTAGACACTTACTTAGAAGATTACCACAAGGTATTAAGGGGGTTAGGTAATATGGAAAGTAGAAGAACTAATTATCATTTTGAATATGTAAATGAAAATGAATTTAGAAAAAAAGAAAGATCAGTTAGAAAGTATAATATGCTTGCTTATAAGAAATTAACATTTGAGTATTATCCAAAATTAAGAGATGGTGAGTTTTTAGGTAAAATTGTTTCAACATCTGATACTGATAATTCTGTAAATTATGAGTTAAAATTACCAACTGATACTTTATTTTCTAAAGTTCATGGTGATGTTACATTACATTATACTGTATATAATGATACTAAGGTTATACTTTTAACTAATATAACACCAGATGCAATTTTAGAAGAAGGTCATAGAAGTGAACTTGGTACATATAAAGGTGTAATGATATCAAAAACAAATGCTGAAAAAGATATGTTTAAAGTAAATTTATTAAATGCATTAAACCAAAAGTAATATTTTGGTTTTTTCTAATAAAATCTAATAGTTAAAGTAAAAAAAGGATGTAATTTTTTACTTTTAGTAAATTAAATTAAAAAAATATGAAAAAAGTATTGATTTTTTAGACTTGGTTTGATAAAATGAATATGCACTCGAAAATAAAGTGCATATGTGGACCCTTAACTCAATTGGTTAGAGTACCCGGCTCATAACCGGTCGGTTGTAGGTTCGAGTCCTACAGGGTCCACCATTTTTATTTAATGCGGGTATGGCGGAATTGGCAGACGCACTAGACTTAGGATCTAGCGGAGAGATCCATGGGGGTTCAAGTCCCTTTACCCGCACCAAATTTGATTGATACTCGAACTTCGAGTAAAATAGAAAACGACTTACTAAAATAGTCGTTTTTATGTATGCTAACTAAGTATAGGAAAACAATAGAAAAGTATATTAACAATATTATGAAATAATAAAAATAACAACTCTACGCTTCGTTTGGTGTGATTTTTTCTTTTATGTATTATAATTAATTCATGGAAGGAGAGATAGTATGAATCAAGAAAAAATAGGTAAATTTATTTTTACTCTTCGCAAAGAGAAAAAATTTACTCAACAAGAATTAGCAGATAAAATAGGAGTTACCGATAGAGCAATATCAAAATGGGAAAATGGTAGAGGTATGCCAGACTTATCTTTAATGAAACCATTATGCGAGGAATTAGGAATAACAATAAATGAATTAATTAGTGGAGAAAGAATTTCTAAAGATGATTATCAAGTAAAATTAGAAGAAAATATTTTTAATACAATTGATTATTCAAACAAAAAAATAAAAAAGACTAATAAAATATTTAAAACTATTATTAGTGGTTTTCTAATACTAATATCATTACTAATTATGATGTTTATTATAGATGTAAAAAGAATGAATGATAATAAACCTGTTATTTTTAGTACTTGGGGTTTTAAATATGCACCTCTTATTGATTTATATGAAGATGAAATATATTTATCAATAAAAAATTATCTTACTTTTAAAGGAGATAGTGAAGTAAAACACCATTTAACTGAAAAAACATTTGTAAGTATGCAAACATATTTATTAGAAGAAAAAGTAAAAAATAAAAAATATTATGTTTATGCATGGGTATTAAGTGGTAAATATTTTATAGAAGATGAAGAAATAAAACAAGATAGTATATCTTCTATTCCATATAAATTTGTAGTAGAAAAAAACGATGGAAAATTTATTGTAACAGATACTTTAATGCCAAGAGAAGGTAGTTTATATACTACAGATATGAAAAATATATTTCCTCGAAGTGTAAGAGATGATTTTGAAAAATGTCAAATAGATGGCACAATAGAAAGATTGCAAATGGAAATAACAGAACAAACTAAACTATATTTTCATAAATAATAAAATATTTATTTTATACATATATTTTAAAGGGTGATAAAATGTATAAAAAAGAAGAATTAGATTATTTATATGAAGATTTAGAACCATATATAAATACTCATGCACTTGCTATTCATTATAATAAACATTATTTAAATTATTTAAATAAATTAAATGAATTATTAACTAAAAATAAATTTAATTATAATTTAAAATTAGAAAATTTAGTTTTTTCTATAGATAGTTTTCCTAAAGAAGATAAAGAAGATATTTTATTTAATTTAGGTGGAGTATTAAATCATAATTTATTTTTTAAAAGTATAGGTAAAAGTAAAAAATTACCTACTGGTAACTTAAAAGATAAAATAGAAAGTAAGTATAAAACATTTGATAATTTTTATTCAATATTTATAGAAAAAGCAATGGAAGTAAAAGGATCTGGTTATACATTTTTAGTATTTAATAAAAAAGATATAGATATTATTAATGTTACCAATCAGACAACACCATATTTATTTAATTATATACCACTTTTTACAATTGATTTATGGGAACATTCTTATTATTTAGATTATCAAAATGAAAGGAAAAGATATTTAGAAAGTTTAAAATCTATTATAGATTTTTCATATGCTAGTAAACTATATAATAATTTAGTACAAAATATTTAGTTTTTTTACTGTTAAATTTTCTTATTTTTATTAAAAATAATATACATTTTTTAAAACTTGTTTTATAATTAATATTGATAGGAGAGTTGTTATGAAAAATAATAATATGAAAACAAGGGTAATTAGTGCGATAGTTTTAATAATAGTAGTAGTACCACTTTTGATACTTGGGGGAGTTCCTTTTAAATTATTTGTATCTTTAATAGGAATTTTAGGTATTAAAGAATTAATTGATATAAGTAAAAATGATAGAAAAATACCTTTATTTATGAAAATTATTTCATATATTTTAATGGGTTTATTTATATTTTTTGAAGCAACTGGGTTAAGTAATTTTTCTTTTGATTATAGAATTTTGTCTATTTTATTACTTATAATGATGTTACCAATAGTATTTATAAATGATGATGAAAAGTATAATATTAAAGATGCTTTATATTTAATTGGGGGTTTAGTATTTTTAGGAATAGGATTTAATAATTTTGTTTTAGTAAGAGAGATTAGTCTTTCTCATATATTTTATTTAGTTTTAATTACTACGATGACTGATACTTTTGCTTTATTTACAGGAATGTTTATTGGAAAGCATAAGTTATGTGAGAAAATATCTCCGAAAAAGACAATTGAAGGTGCTATTGGAGGTTCTTTAATAGGTACTATTATACCTACATTATTTTATATTTATATAATTAATAGTGAAGTAAATATTTTACTTTTAGTTTTAATTACTTTGTTACTTACAATAGTAGGACAAGTTGGAGATTTACTTTTTTCAAGTATTAAAAGACATTTTAATGTTAAAGATTTTTCTAATTTAATACCAGGTCATGGTGGTATTTTAGATAGATTTGATAGTTTAATTTTAGTGGTTATGGTTTATTTATTATTTATAACAATTTTATAGGAGGAATATATGATAGTAACATTAATTTTATTTATAATTATTTTAGGAGTAACAGTATTAGTTCATGAAGGAGGACACTTCTTATTTGCAAAACTTGTTGGAGTACATGTATATGAATTTTCTATAGGAATGGGTCCTGCAATAGTTAAAAAGGTAGCAAAAGATAAAACAGTTTATGCAATTCGTGCTATACCAATTGGTGGTTTTGTATCTTTAGCTGGAGAAGAAAATGATGTAGATTTAGAAAAGCAAAAAGGACATAATTTACAAGATAAAACAGTATTTCAAAGATTTTTAGTTATGTTTATGGGAGTTGGTTTTAACTTTATTTTTGCTTTCTTAGTACTTTTAGTATCAGCATTTATTTATGGCTCTTCTAATTTAAAACCTGTTATAACAGATACACCAGAAGGTTATCCGGCTTATAATGCAGGGTTAAATGGGGGAGATGTAGTACTTAAAATTAATAATCATAAAGTTAGATATTTAGATGATATTAGTTTATATATGGCAATTGAAGATTTAAGCAAAGAATTAAATTTTGAAGTTTTAAAAGAAGATGGAAGTACAAAAACTTATAGTGTTAAACCAGAAAAACAAATATCTAGTGAAGGGGAAGAAACTTATGTAATTGGTATAACTCTTGCTAATGAAGTAGAAAAAGGTTTTGGAGAAAGTTTTGTAAATTCATTTAAAAAAATGGGTGCTATCTTTAAACAAATGTTTGTAGTACTAGGTAATTTATTTACTGGTAAAATATCTGTTAATAAATTAAGTGGTCCAATTGGTATTTATACTGTGGTTGGAGAAATGAAAACTTTAGGATTAAATGCTATGCTATATTTAGTAGCACTTTTATGTATTAATGTTGGTGTTATTAATTTATTACCATTTCCAGCATTTGATGGAGGAAGAATTTTATTTTTAATTATTGAAAAAGTAAAAGGGTCTCCAGTTAATCCAAAAGTAGAGAATGTTATCCATTCAGTAGGTTTTATTCTGTTAATATTATTAATGATTTATGTAACATTTAATGATATAATACGTTTATTTTAAATAAGTTTAATAATAAAAAAATTAATCAATACTTTTATGATTAATTTTTTTATTTATAACTACCAATATACTTTCTAACAAAACAAATACTAAAATAGG
>CAYWQZ010000072.1:230-4783 GCA_964460565.1 uncultured Mycoplasma sp. | reverse complement strand
AAAAAACACTTGATTTTTCATATAATATTGTGTTATCATTATAGCGTTATGACTGCCATGATGTGCGAGGTTGCCGATACACGAGGACGAGTTGTCATAGTGAAATCGGGTTATTTGTACGGAGCAAGTCTATACTAGATATAGGCGAAGGGAGGGAAATATATGTCAGAAATCAAAGTTCGTGTTAAATTAAGTTCATTTGATCACAGAATCTTAGATAGTGCTGCAACTAAAATTGTTGAAACTGTTAAAAGAACAGGCGGAAAAGTAAGTGGTCCAGTACCATTACCAACTGATATTGAAAAAATAACAATCTTAAGAGCGGTTCATAAATATAAAGATTCACGTGAACAATTTGAATCTAGAACACATAAAAGATTAATTGATATTAAAAACCCAAGTAAAGAAACGATGGATGCATTACAACGTTTAGATTTACCAAGTGGTGTAGAAATCAAAATAACACAAAAATAATTAAAAAAGGAGAAAGAAAAATGAAAGGAATCTTAGGTAGAAAAATTGGGATGACTCAAGTGTTTTCAAATAATGGTAAGTTAGTTCCAGTTACAGTAATTGAAATTGAACCAAATGTTGTAACTCAAATTAAAACTAAAGAAAACGATGGTTATGAAGCAATTCAATTAGGATTTGGAAATATTCGTGAAAAGCTAAGCAATAAAGCAAAAACTGGTCATACCAATAAAGCAAATACTACTCCTAAGCGCTTCTTAAAAGAAATCAGAGGAGTAGATATCAACAATTATAAAGTAGGAGATGAAATTAAAGCGGACCTATTTGAAGCAGGAGAAATTGTTGATGTTACAGGAATCAGTAAAGGAAAAGGATATCAAGGAGTTATCAAAAAGAATAACCAACACCGTGGACCAATGGGACATGGTTCAAAATATCATAGAGGTGTAGGTTCACTAGGTACAATGTTACCAATGAGGGTTTTACCAGGTAAAGCTTTACCAAGTCATATGGGAGCAGTAACTAGAACTATCCAAAATTTAGAAATTATCAAAGTTGATATGGAAGATGGATGCATCTTAGTAAAAGGTAGCGTTCCAGGACCAAAAAAATCTTTAGTTGTTATTAAGTCAGCAGTTAAGACAGATGCTAAACATGAAGCATTTGATCTTATCTCATATGAAACCGAAGAAGTAGAAACACCAGTAACATCTGAAGAACCATCACAAGTAGTAGCAGAATAATTTTAAACATTGATAATTAATTGTGATGAAAGGAGAAAGAATATGAAATTAGATGTTTTAAACTTAAGCGGAGAAAAAATTAAAGATATTAACTTAGATAAAGAAATATTTGGAATAGAACCTAATAATAAAGTCCTAAAAGATGCTATTGTGGTAGCACAATCATCATTAAGACAAGGAACTGCTAAAACTAAAACTCGTAGTGAAGTTAGAGGTGGTGGTAGAAAACCTTGGAAACAAAAAGGAACAGGAAATGCCCGTCAAGGCTCAATAAGAGCAGTACAATGGGTTGGTGGAGGCGTTGCCTTAGGACCAGTTCCTAGAACTTATAATAAAAAACAAAATAGAAAAGAAAGAAAATTAGCACTTAAATCAGCATATTCATTTAGAATGCAAGGTGGAAATATTTTAGTAGTTGATACATTAAAATTTGAAACACCAAAAACTAAAGAAATGTTAAATGTGTTAAAAAGTTTAAAAATAGAAGATAAAAAAGTATTACTAATTGTTAAAGATTATGAAGATAATGTAATTTTAGCATCAAGAAATTTACCAAATGTTTTCATTGAAAAAGCAAATGAAGTAAGCGTTCTTGATTTATTAACAGTTAATAAAGTAGTAATAGAACAAAATGCTTTAGAGGACATAAAGGAGGTACTTAAATAATGAATACTAAATACTTAGATATTATTAAGTCTCCAGTAGTAACTGAAAAAAGTGCTACTTTAGGAGAAGAAAATAAATATGCTTTCTATCTTGATCCAAAAGCAAATAAAACAGAAATTAAATTAGCAATTGAAAAAATATTTGGTGTAAAAGTTTTAGAAATTAAAACTATAAATGTTCACCCTAAGAAAAAAAGAGTAGGACGCTATGCAGGACTTACTAACAGAAAGAAAAAAGCTATTGTTAAGTTAAACGAAGGGGACACTATAGAAATAGGGTAAGGAGGAATGACAAGTGGCTATTAGAAAATATAAACCAACCACTAATGCAAGAAGAGGAATGAATACTCTTGTTAATGAAGAACTTACAAAAAATGTTAAACCTGAAAAAAGTTTACTTGCTTCAAAAAAGAATAATGCAGGACGTAATAATCAAGGTAAAATTACTGTAAGACATCAAGGTGGCGGTGAAAAAAGAAAATATCGTATAATCGATTTCAAAAGAAATAAATTTGATATAGAAGGTGTTGTAGCAACTATCGAATATGATCCAAATAGAAGTGCAAATATTGCTTTAATTAACTATATAGATGGCGAAAAAAGATATATTATTGCACCAAAGGGATTAAAAGTTGGTATGAAGGTTATATCAAGTAAAAATGCTGATATTAAAGTTGGTAATACATTACCATTATCAGAAATTCCAGAAGGTACTGTAGTACATAATGTTGAACTTAAACCAGGAAAGGGTGCTGAATTAGCCAGAAGTGCTGGTGCATCTGCTCAAATTCTTGGTAAAGAAGGAAAATATGTATTGGTTAGATTAACTTCAGGTGAAGTAAGAAAAATATTAGAAACTTGCTTAGCAACAGTTGGTGAAGTAGGTAATGAAGACTACTCATTAGTAAAACTTGGTAAAGCAGGTAGAAAAAGACATATGGGTATAAGACCTACAGTTCGTGGTTCTGTTATGAACCCTAATGACCATCCACATGGTGGTGGTGAAGGTAGAGCTCCAGTAGGTAGAAGTGGACCAATGACTCCATGGGGTAAACCAGCACTTGGTTATAAAACTAGAAAGAAAAAATCGTCAGACAAACTTATCGTTCGTCGTAAGAATAGTAAATAGGAAAGGAAGAATATTATGGCAAGAAGCATAAAAAAAGGACCTTATGTATTTGAAAGATTATTAGATAAGGTTAAAAAGATGAATGAAACTGGAAAAAAAGAAATCATCAAAACATGGTCACGCCGTTCTACAATTTTTCCTGAATTTATAGGACATACATTCGCAGTACATAATGGTAAAGAATTTATACCAGTATATGTAACTGAAGATATGGTAGGACACAAATTAGGAGAATTTGCATTAACTCGTAAATTTGGTGGTCATGGCGATGACAAGAAGAAAAAGTAAGAGGAGGAACTAGAACATGGATGTAAAAGCTATAGCAAAAGAAGTTAGAATAAGTCCAATCAAACTTCGTCTTATGGCAGATTTAGTACGTGGTAAAAGTACTACTGAAGCACAAAACATATTAAGAAATTATAATAGCAAATCAGCTAGAGTAATTCTAAAAGTTGTTGATTCAGCTGTTGCAAATGCAGTAAATAACAATAATTTAGATGAATCAAAGCTATTTGTTAAAGAAATAAGAGTTGACATGGGTAAAACTTTAAAAAGAAGGGTACCAGGTTCACGTGGTTCTATTGATAAAAATGATCATAGAACATCACATATTAATATCGTGGTAGCAGAAAGGTAATTTAGGAGGTATTTATGGGACAAAAAGTTAGTCCAACTGGACTTAGAATTGGCGTTAATAAAGATTGGGAATCTAAATGGATGGCTCCTAAAAAAGATTTTGCTAAGTATTTAAGTAATGATATTAAGATTCGTGAATATTTAGAAAATAATTTAAAAGATGCTGGTGTTTCTAAAATAGAAATTGAAAGAAATAATAAAAGATGTGAAGTTATTATTCACACTTCTAAACCTGGTATTGTAATTGGTCGTGGTGGAGAAGAAATCAAAGTTTTAAAAGTTAAGCTTTCTAAACTTGTTAATGAGAATATTAA
Source organism: uncultured Mycoplasma sp. (assembly GCA_964460565.1). Taxonomy (GTDB): domain Bacteria; phylum Bacillota_I; class Bacilli_A; order RF39; family UBA660; genus HGM10836. The sequence goes on along the minus strand of CAYWQZ010000072.1, from coordinate 825 downwards.
TGTTTCAATTATGGATGTTAAGAATATTGATTTGAATGCTGCTTTGGTTGCTCAATCAATAGCTAAACAAATTGAAGCTCGTGCACCATTTAGAGCTGCTCAAAAGAAAGCTATTAGAGCTGCTATGAAAGCTGGTGCTAAAGGTATTAAGACTTTAGTGTCTGGTAGACTTAATGGTGTTGAAATGGCTAGAAGTGAAGGTTATTCTGAAGGAAATGTTCCTTTACATACAATCCGTGCTGATATTGATTATGGTTTTGCTGAGGCTCTTACTACTTATGGTAAGCTTGGTGTTAAAGTATGGATTAATAAAGGAGAAATCTTACCTTCTAAAAGCGTAGAAAAAGGAGGTAATTAATTATGTTAATACCGTCTAGAACTAAGTATAGAAGAGTACATAGATTAAAGTACGAGGGAAAGGCTAAGGGAAATACTGAACTTCATTTTGGTGAGTATGGACTTATGGCTCGTGAAGGTGCTTGGATTACTAATAATCAAATCGAAGCTGCTCGTGTTGCTATGACTCGTTATATGAAACGTGGTGGAAAAGTATTTATTAATATTTTCCCTCATATGCCTAAGACTGCTAAACCAC
>CAYWQZ010000072.1:0-220 GCA_964460565.1 uncultured Mycoplasma sp. | reverse complement strand
AGAAGTTCGTATGGGATCTGGTAAAGGTGCTGTTGATAAATGGGTTGCAGTTGTTAAAAAAGGAAAGATTATGTTTGAAGTATCTGGTGTTTCTGAAGAAGTTGCTAGAGAAGCACTTAGACTTGCTTCACACAAGTTACCAATAAAGACTAAATTTGTAAAAAAAGAAGATATGGGTGGTGAAAACGCATGAAAATGGAAGAATTAAGAAAACTATCCA
>CAYWQZ010000071.1:0-4798 GCA_964460565.1 uncultured Mycoplasma sp. | reverse complement strand
AAGAAGTAATTGAAAATCTGAAGTGATTTTCTTTTTTTATTTACATATTTTTTAATTTATTTTATAATTAATATAGGTAAGGTGATTGTATGATAGAAGCAAGAATTAAAGAATTAAGAGAGTTACTAAATAAATATAGTCATGAGTACTATATTTTAGACAAACCCTCTGTAACAGATGCAGAATATGATCGATTAATGCAAGAGTTAATTTCTTTAGAAGAAAAATATCCTGAGTTTATAACAGAAGATTCTCCAACAAGGAAAGTTGGTAGTGATGTAGTAAGCGAGTTTAAGAAAGTAGTTCATACTTTGCCTATGTTATCATTAGGTAATGTTTTTAATGAAGATGAAATAGTAAAATTTGATGAAAAAATAAAAAAAGAAGGTTTTATACCAACTTATGTATGCGAACTAAAAATAGATGGACTAGCTATTAGTTTAATTTATAAAGATGGAATATTCACACAAGGTGTAACTCGTGGAGATGGTAAAATTGGCGAAGATATTACAAGTAATATTTTAACTGTTAAATCAGTACCTAAAAAATTAAAAGATAAAATTTCTATTGATGTACGTGGTGAACTTTATATAGATAAAAAAGAATTTTATCGCATAAATGAAGAAAGAGAAAAACAAGGCTTAGACCTATTTCAAAATTGTCGTAACCTTGCTAGTGGTTCTGCTAGACAACTTGATTCCAAAGTGACAGCAAAGCGTAAACTAAATACATTTATTTATCATTTACCAAACCCACTAGATTATAATTTATATAGACATTCTGATGTTTTAAACTTCTTTGAAGAACAAGGTTTTAGAGTAAATCCAAACAGAAAAATATGTAAAGATATAAGTGAAGTTATAAACTTTGTTAAAGAAATAACTGAAATAAGAAGTACGTTACCTTATGATATAGATGGAATTGTTATTAAAGTAAATGATATTAAAATGCAAGAAGCACTAGGATATACTGCTAAATATCCTAAATGGGCTACTGCTTATAAATTTCCTCCAGAAGAAGTAACAACTAAATTAAAAGATATTATTTTTACCGTAGGTAGAACAGGAAAAATAACTCCAAATGCAATACTCGAACCAGTAAAAGTTCAAGGTTCAACCATATCTAGAGCAACTCTTCATAATGAAGACTTTATAAAAGAAAAAGATATTAGAGTAGGAGATATAGTTTACTTAAGAAAAGCTGGAGATGTTATTCCAGAAGTAGTAAAAGTTGATTTATCACGTAGAGTTAAGGAATTAAATGAATTTAAAATGATTAATACTTGTCCTGTATGTAAAAGTCCTTTAATTAGAAAAGAAGAAGAAGCAAATTACTACTGTTTAAATGAAAATTGTGATGCTAGAAACATAGAAAAATTAATACATTTTGCAAGTCGTAAAGCTATGAATATCGATGGCTTAGGTGAAAGATTATGCGAAGACTTTTATAATTTTGGTTTCCTAAAAGATATAACCAGCATATATAAATTAAAAAATTATAAAGAAGAATTAATCTCTCTTGAAGGATTTGGAGAAAAATCAATTAATAACTTACTTAACGCTATTGAAAAATCAAAAGAAAACTCCTTAGAAAAACTATTATTTGCCCTAGGAATTAGACACTTTGGAGAAAAAAATGCTCTTATTCTAGCCCAAAATTATCCTACTATAGATAAAGTAATTGACGCTAACTTTAATGATTTAGTAGAAATAAGAGATATAGGTCTAGTAATGGCAAAAAGTATAACAGAGTATTTTAATGATAAAAATAACTTACAATTAATAGAAAAACTAAAAGAATTAGGTGTAAACACTAACTATTTAGGAAAAACTATTATACATGATGAAAATTTTAGTAATAAAAAATTTGTAATAACAGGTACAATTGCTTTTGCACCTAGAGATAAAATAAAAGAAATGATAACTTTAAAAGGTGGAAAAATAATAGATTCCGTAAGTAAAAAAACAGATGTTCTTGTAGTAGGAGATTCCCCTGGAAGTAAATATGATAAAGCTCTAGAACTTAATATTACTATATGGAATGAAAATAAATTAAAGGAGATGTTAAATAATGAAAAATAAAGGATTTAGTTTAGTAGAACTATTATTAGTTATAGTAATTATGTCTATTATTACATTACTTGTTATGCCAAATATTAATGATATATTAAGTACTGGAAAAGAAAAAAAATATACTTCCATCGAAGATATATTAAAAACAAACTTAGAACTATATAATATAGACTATAAAGAAGATTTATGGGATGATAAAGAAGAAACAGAAGAAAAAGTAATAGATTATAGTGTTATACATGATATAAATCCAGATATTAATTTAGATAATTGCTCTGTTAATAAACTTTTAATAAAAAAAGTAAATAAAAATAAATTTACATATCATGCTTGTATCACTTGTGGTGATGAATATACTTCTGAATCAAACGAGTGTGAAAAGACTGAAAATTAAAAAAGTTAAACCCTTAACTTTTTTTCTTTACTAAAAACTACGATATAACTCAGTAACTTTACCAAATACCTTAGTTAACTTACTTTCCTTACATATAACAATATTATTATCCTCATCTAAACCTACTATTAAAGAATTATTTAATACTTTACTAGAACGTTCTACTATTAATATATCATTATCATAAATACCAAAATTTACTAAATTATTTCCTTTAACTTTTAAAGCAAATACCTTTTTTTCATTATAAGAATTATTTAATATTTCTATATAATTTTCAGTAGGACTCTCTAAATTATTTTTTAAACCCATTTCATATAAAGGAACCTTAATAATTTTATTATCTTTTTCATATGAATTAGGAACCAAAAGTTCTAAAGTTCTACTCTTAGAATTACTTTTCTTAATATATCCTTTTTCTTGCAAACTACTTAAATGCGTTTGCACTGTTGCACTTGATTTAAAATTATTAATTTCACATAACTCCCTTACAGTTGGAGAAAACCCATGTTCTGCTATAAACTTTTTCAAAGATTCTAATACAAGTTCTTGACTAGTTGTTAAGTCTTTTAATTTCTTATTTTTCATAATGCACTTCCTTTTTATGTTATAATTTTATCATAGATATTTCTAATAGTAAACATAAGATAACCACTCATTTAACTTTTAAAGATTAAAAATGTTTACAATCTTTACTTTTTGTATTAAAATAGATATGAAAAAAGGTGATATTGTGGAAGTAAAAGGTATTAATAAATTAAGAAAAAATGATTATAAAACTATTAGAATAACAAATAATAGACTAACAGTAACAGGTTCAGATAAAGCAACATTGAAAGATAAATCTATTTTTGATGATATAAAAAACTTATCTGATGAAGAATTAACTAATTTAATTTGTTCTTATTATTCAAATTATCATAGAATTAACTACATAAATGAAAGATTAAATTATAAAGATATATCACTTGGAGAAGTAGGTAGTTTAGATGATACTTGTTTTAGATTTGAAAGACCTTTATATAAAGAAGGTGCTATTATATTATTAAATAATTATAGATTTAATAGAGAAGATTTTGTTTTAAATAATGATACATCTGATATTAGTATTGTAGTATTAAAAGGAGAAACTTCTTATAGAAAAATAGGTGATTCTATGTCATTTAAATTAAATATTAATGAAGAAGGAAAACTAGTTGATATAGAAATAGAGTTTTTAAATTTCTTATTAGAAACAGTATTTGAAAATGAAAAAGTAAATGTTGCATTTGAAGATTCTGCATTATGGGAAACAATAAAATTAGAAAGTGATAATCATAAACTTAATTTTTGTACTTTATTCTTAGATGATGAAAGAGTAGAAAATATAATTAAAAGTTTTGTAAAAAAACATAATAAAGAAAATACAAGAGTATTACAAATGAAAATGGAGGAATTTTAATGGAAAAAATGACAATGGATAATATAGTAAATTATTGTAAGAATTATGGTTTTATATTTCAAGGAAGTGAAATATATGGAGGACTTGCTAATTCTTGGGATTATGGACCACTTGGTACTAATTTAAAAGAAAATATTCGCTCAGCTTGGAAGAAAAAATTTATTACTGAAAATAAATATAATTATGGAATAGATGCTGCGATAATAATGAATCCAAAAGTTTGGGTAGCATCAGGTCATGTTGCTTCCTTTGCAGATCCTTTAATTGATTGTAAAAAATGTAAATCAAGACATAGAGCAGATAAACTAGTTGAAGACTTTACAAATGGTAAAGAAACTGGTGATGGCTGGGATAATGAAAAACTAGAAAATTATATCAAAGAAAATAATATAAAATGTCCTGTATGTGGTGGGAATGACTTTACTCCAATACGTAAATTTAATCTTTTATTTGAAACATCTATGGGAGTAACAGAAGATACAAAAAATACAGTTTACTTAAGAGGAGAAACCGCTCAAGGAATATTTGTAAACTTTAAAAACGTAGAAAGAACAATGCGTACTAAAATACCTTTTGGTATTTGTCAAACAGGTAAAGCATTTAGAAATGAAATAACACCAGGAAACTTTATATTTAGAGTTCGTGAGTTCGAACAAATGGAATTAGAATTTTTCTGTAAACCAGGTACAGATTTAGAATGGTTTGATTATTGGAAAAACTATTGTTTAAATTTCTTAAATGAACTAGGAATAGATAAAACTAAATTAAGATATCGCGACCATGAAAAAGAAGAATTATCTTTTTACAGTAAAGCAACAACAGATATAGAATTCCTATTTCCATTTGGCTGGGGAGAACTATGGGGTATTGCAGATAGAACAGATTATGATT
>CAYWQZ010000070.1:0-4877 GCA_964460565.1 uncultured Mycoplasma sp. | reverse complement strand
TATTCCACCTCTTACTGAGGAAAGAAGAAAAGAACTTGTAAAACAAATAAAAGAATATGCAGAGGAAGGAAGAATTGCTATTCGTAATATTAGACGCGATGTAATTGAAGATATTAAAAAGAGTAAACTTCCAGAAGATGAGGAAAAGAGTACAATAGATAGTCTTCAAGATGTAGTAAATGATTATAATAAAAAGATTGAGTTATTAATAAGTGAAAAGGAAAAAGATTTAATGGAAATATGATTTATTCATATTTTTTCTTATTGATATGGAAAGAATTATATTACATATAGATGTTAATAATGCTTTTTTATCTTGGACTGCTGTTGATATGTTAAATAAAGGCAGTGATATTGATATTAGAACTATACCTAGTGTTATATGTGGTTCTAAAGAAAATAGAACTGGTATTGTGCTTGCTAAAAGTATGCCGGCGAAAAGACTTGGAATTGTAAGTGCTGAAGTTCTTTATCTTGCATTTAGAAAGTGTCCTAATTTAAAGACTTATCCACCTGATTATGAGTTATATAAGAGAATGAGTGATGATTTATTTGATTTTTTGAGGAGTTTTACTCCTGATATTGAAATTGCTTCAATTGATGAGTGTTATATGGACTATGGTAAGGTTAAGAATTTATATGGTGATGAAGTGGAATTTGCTTATAAATTGAAAAATGATATTAAGGATAAGTTTGGTTTTACTGTTAATATTGGTATTGCGAATAATAAACTTTGTGCTAAAATGGCTTCGGATTTTGAAAAGCCTGATAGGGTACATACTTTGTATATGAATGAAGTTGAAAGTAAGATGTGGCCTCTTCCTGTTTCTTCCTTATTTGGAGTTGGTAAACAAACAAGTGAAAAACTTATGAAAATAGGGATTAAAACTATTAAAGATTTAGCCTTTTGTGATGGTAATAAACTTTCTTTTTATTTTAAAAATACTTATAAAGATTTAATAGATAAGGCAAGAGGTATTGATGATTCTTTAGTTAGTACTTTTGATGTTGTTAAGGGAATAAGTAATGAGGTTACTTTGAAAGAAGATGTTTCTAATAAAGAGGATTTATTTCCTTATTTAGAATTTTTATCTTTAAAAGTATCTAAAAGAATTAAAGAAGAGAGAAAATATGCTTATGTTATATGTTTGATACTTAAAGATAATTATTTTAGAAGGTTTAATCATCAAAAAAAACTTAAGAATCCTGTTAATTCTAGTAAAGATATATATGAAGTTTCTAAACAGTTGTTAAATGAAGTATGGAATGGTAATGATATTAGACTTATTGGTATTAGATTAGATGGTTTAACTGATATTTGTAATTTTCAGACTTCTTTGTTTGATAAGAATGATGGAAAAAATGATGAAAAAATTGATGATTTACTTGATAGTATTAATAAAAAGTATGGTAAAAGTGTGATAAGTAAGGGGAAGTTTTGAGTTTGTTTATGGTAATTATATATAAAGTGTAGTAAAATATAAGTGAAAGTATAATTTAGGAGGATAGTTTTATGAAGAAGAGTGTTAAGGATTTTGATGTTAAGGGTAGAACTGTGGTTTTAAGATGTGATTTTAATGTTTCTATTAAAGATGGGGTTATTCTTGATGATACACGTATTTGTGCTAGTTTGAAGACTATTAATTATTTACTTGATAATGGTTCTAAGGTGGTTATTTTGTCTCATTTTGGTAAGGTTAAGTCTAAAGAAGATATGGATAAGTATAATTTAGAGTTAGTATATGATAGGTTAAATGAGTTAATTCCTAATAAGTTTAAGTTTGTATCTAGTTTAGATGATGATGAAATAAGAAATGAGGTTTTAAATTTAGATTTTGGTAAGGGGGTTTTACTTCAAAATACTAGATTTTATGATTTAGATGGTAAGAGGGAAAGTTCTTGTGATATGGAACTTGCTAAGTTTTGGGCTAGTTTAGGAGATTTGTTTATAAATGATGCTTTTGGGACTTTGCATAGAAAACATGCTTCTAATTATGGAGTATCTTGTTATTTACCTTCAGGAATAGGTTTTTTAGTAGAAGAGGAAGTTAGTAATTTAGATAAGTTAGATAATCCTTGTCGTCCTTTTGCTGTTATTATGGGGGGGTCTAAAGTTAGTGATAAACTTGCTATTATTAATTCTTTAATAGAAAGAGTTGATTATTTGTTAGTTGGTGGTGCAATGGCTTTTACTTTTTTAAGGGCTAAGGGTTATGAAGTTGGAAAGTCATTACAGGAAGAAGAACAGATTAGTTATTGTCGTGATTTGCTTTCAAAATATGGTGATAAAATAGTTTTACCGATTGATTTTTATGGTAGTGATAGTTATTCTAATGATGATAAGAGATTAGAAGAAGTTTCTTCTTTTACTGATAGTTTTATGGGGCTTGATATTGGTGATAAGAGTATTTCTTTATTTAAAGAGAAGTTAAAGGGAGTTAAAACTTTGTTTTGGAATGGTCCAATGGGGGTTTATGAGTTTGATAATTATAAAAATGGAACTTATGAAGTAATGAATTTTATATGTGATAATATAGATGTTACTATTTTAGGTGGTGGTGATATAGTAACTTGTGTTAATGAATTTGATTTAAATTCTAAGGTGACATTTGTTTCTACTGGTGGGGGTGCTAGTTTAAGTTATATAGTTGATAAGAATTTGCCTGGGTTGGTTAATATAGAAAGTAGGTAGTTATGAAGAAGTTAGTTGTTTTTAATCATAAAATGTATTTGGATTTTTATAATATTAAAGATTATATTACGGAAATTAAGGATAGTATAAGGACTGATATTGATGTAGTTATATGTCCTAGTGATATTTTTATACCTTTTTTTGTAGGAAGATATGATTTTAAACTTGGGGCTCAGAATTTATGTAGTACTTTTTGTACTGGGGAAGTTTCTGGGGCTTTGCTTAAGTCTATTGGTGTTAAGTATGTTATTATAGGACATAGTGAAAGACGCGAGAAGTTAAAGGAAAGTGGTCGTGAGATTAATTTAAAAATTAAGGATGCTCTTTCTAATAATATTATTCCTATTATTTGTGTTGGTGAATCTTATGAAGATAGGGAACTTAAGAGAACTGGAGAAGTTATTTTGAAACAACTTAAGGAATATTTAAGAGGAGTAGAGGTAGGTTCTGATATTGTTATTGCTTATGAGCCTGTTTGGGCGATTGGAAGTGGGATAGTACCTAGTAATTCGGATATTTTAGAAGTTGTTAATTTAATTAAAAATGCTATATATAAAGTTCATAATGTTAATATTAGAGTTTTATATGGTGGTAGTGTTAATGAGGTTAACGTTAAGGAATTAGAGAAGATTAATGAGCTTGATGGTTATTTGCTTGGTAAGGTTAGTTCTGTTCCTAGTAAGGTTTTAAAACTGTTAAATAGTGTAAAGTAATTAAAAAAAGTTTAGTTTCGACAAAGTTAGATAAAAAATACTCTAGAAATTAATCTTTTTTTGTTGTAAAATAGTACTTGCGTGGTAGTAAACGAAGGGAGATAAAATGGAAAAGATAAAACTTCTTGTCGTTGATGACAATGTAGAACTTGTTACAATGATAAAAGAGTATTTTAGTAGTCACGCAAGTATTGAAGTTAGTATGGTTGCATATGATGGGGAGAAAGGAATTGAACTTATTAAATCTAATATGAATAGTTATGATGTTGTTTTGTTAGATTTAATTATGCCTAGACGTGATGGACTTTCTGTTCTTGAGGAAATGAGTAAGTTAAATATAAATAAAAAGGTTATTGTTCTTACTTCTTATAATACTCAGGAAATGATTAGAAAAGTTTCAGAATATGGGGTTAATTATTTTATTTTAAAACCATTTGAGCTTGCTGAACTTGAAAAAAGAGTATTAGAGCTTGGAGAGTCTTGTCATTATGAAAATAAGTCAATAAATTTGTATCATCATAATTTGCAGATATCTATTACGAATATTTTACATGAACTTGGAGTACCATCTCATATAAAGGGATATCAGTATATTAGGGAAGGAATTACGATTATTTTTGAAAGGCCTGATGTAATTGGTGGTATAACTAAGGAACTTTATCCTGAAATAGCAGATAAGTATGAAACGACTGTTTCTCGTGTAGAACGTGCGATTAGACATGCAATTGAGGTTAGTTGGAATAGAGGTAATTGGGATCTTATGGAAAGTATTTTCGGACATAGTGTTGATGTTGATAAAGCTAAGCCAACTAATTCTGAATTTATTGTAACCATAGCAGATAAACTTCGTTTAGAATTTAGTAAAGTAGTTCAATAAAATGATAGAGATATCATTTTTTTTTAATGGTTTTTTGTACTTTGTGGGATGAGGGTTATTATAGTAATAGAAGTAACTTAAATAAAACATTCTATAGTAAAAAAGTTGAAAAAAACTATGAAATAGATTATACTAATCTTAATTATGAAGTTATTCCATATATTAGTGCAGATGAAAGAAAAACTAAATTTTTAAAATATAGTAGGGCAGAAAGTTTTTATGAACTTGATTATGATACAATGGATAGAGCAATAGCAGTTGGTGCTAAATATGCAATAGAAGCACAAAATAAAGGGTCAAGTAACTCATATTTTACAGATGATAATTATATGTATTATTTTAATGTGTTAAATACAAATAATAATGCTTTTGGAATAACAGAAGTAGTTGAATTAGAAAATGTAAATGAGGAGGCTTATAATGAAGAATATAAAAATGAAAATAGTAAGATTTTTGATGGACAATCTAACAGAAGAAAAGAATTTGATAATAGCGATATTAACGCCACTGAAAACAGAACAACAAGCAACAATGATGTTGAATTGGTTAGAGGACAACAAAGACAACAAGGAATTAATGAGAGAAGACAAAATAC
>CAYWQZ010000069.1:0-4985 GCA_964460565.1 uncultured Mycoplasma sp. | reverse complement strand
TAAAAAAACTAGATAACTAGTTTTTTGGTCTAAAAATTAAAGCAAATATAAAGCTAAATACTATCGCAGAAGTTATACCCGAAGCAGTTAAATCAAACATACCCATTGCCACACCCATAAAACCCGATTCTGTAGTATGTGCAAGTCCTCCATGAATTAATAAATGTCCGAAGCTTGTTATGGGTACTAATGCACCACCACCTACTTTCAATATTATCTTATCATAGATATTCGCTATATCAAGAAAAGATCCTATTACTACAAAAATACTTGTAATGTGTCCTGCTGTAAGTTTGGTATTGTCTAGTATAAGTTGGGCTATTAAACAAAGAAATCCACAAAATAGAAATGAATAAATATATGTCATAGATTGGCCTCCAGTGTTACCGCATGTGCTATACCTAATATACTTTGTTTTTGATAGGAAAATGTCGGTGAAAATAAAGCTCCTGTTGTAACCAATAATACCTTTTTTATCTTACCTTCTTTTAACATTTTATATATATAACCATAATTTACTAAAGCACTACAAACAGGACCAGAACCACCTGCAGTAATTTCTTTTTGTTTTTCCATATCATATAACATTACTCCACAATCATTATAATTATTATCCAATTTTATTTTATATTCTTTTTTTATATAATCTTTTAATATTTCTTTACCATATAATCCTAAATCTCCAGTTAAAATATAATCATAATCTTCGGTTGTTTCATTATTATTTTTTAAATGATTATAAATAGTATCCGCAGCAGCTGGTGCCATAGCAGCTCCCATATTATTAGGATCAGAAAAGTTTAAATCAACTATTGTACCTATTGTTCCACTAGTTACTTTAACACTAGTTTCTTTATTAGTTAAATAAATACTTGCACCACCAGTAGATGTAAATGTCGCAGTTTTAGGTTTAGGAGCACCATACTCGATAGGATTTCGATATTGTTTTTCACTAGTTAAATTATGCGAACTAGTAGTACAAATACAATTATTTATCTTACCACTATCTATAAAAGTACTACCAATTATTATACTTTCCATAGAAGTAGCACACGCACTGTAAACACCTAGAAATGGTATTTTATACTTATTAACAGCATAACTTGTCGCTGTTATTTGATTTAGTAAATCTCCTCCAATTATTAAATCAATTATATCTTTTTTTCTTTTTATTTTTTTTAATAAAATATCTATACTATCATTTTGTAATTTTACTTCAGCTAGTTCTAAAGAACTTTCATCAAAATAATAATCATCATAAGTTTTATCAAAATATTTACGAAGTGGTCCTTCTTTTTCAATTAATCCTGCAACAGTTGAAGTACCTTCAATAAAAACATTATTAAATTTTGTTGTCATTATTAACCTCCCATTATTATGTATCTTAACATTCCAAATACGTATGCTGAAACTACTCCATATAAGATAACTGAACCTGCAAGTTTAAATACATTACTACCAAATCCATATATTAACCCTTCTTTTTTATAATCAAGAATAGAACTTTGCATAGAATGAGCGAAACCTGTTATAGGAATAATAACTCCCATTCTACCAAATTTAACAAAATCATCAAAGAAACCAAGGGCTGTAAATAAACACGCAATAAATATTAAGGTTGCAATCATATAAACACTAGCATCTGTACTAGATAAATGGCAGTAATAAGAATAAAGTTCCAATAATAAATTACCAAATGCTCCGATTAAGCCTCCAACTAAAAATGCAATAATAGCATTCTTACCTTTTTGTTCGTTAGGTAAATGCTTATTAACCAAATCTTTATATTGCTCTTTTTTCATAATAACCTCCATTTTTAGTATGAAAGATAAAACTTTTTTTATACAAATTAAAAGAAAAAAACTAAATAAATAATTTTTTTCTTTTTATAATATGTTTATCTAAGTCTTACTCTTAACTTATTTAATATTTCTTTTTCTGCTCTATATACTTTTGTTTGATTAATATTCATAATATCAGATGTTTCTTTTTGAGTATAACCTCTTTCATATCTATTTTTAATTATAGATTTTTCAAAATCATTTAAATTATCTATTTCATTTTTTAAATCTAGTCTATCATCATCTAATTCTTTTTCAGTATAGAAAACAAAATCATATAAACTTATCTCTTCATTATTATCTAAACTTTCTACTAAACTAGTTATATCTTTTGCTTCTTCTAAAAGATTATAATCAATTTTTAAATATATAGATATTTCTTCTAAAGTAGGAGTTCTAAATAATTTTTGTTCTAAATAAGCACTTGTTTTATCTATTAAACTATTTAATTTAACTAAATCTTTGCTTACTTTAAAATAATTACTTTCTCTTATATAGTTTTTTACTTCTCCTAATATATAGAAATAAGCATAAGTAGAAAACTTAGTATTTTTATTTTCTTTATAATTTTTATAAGCATTAATAAGTCCAATTACCCCTACTTGATATAAATCATTAATGTCAAAATAATAGCTATATTTATTAATTATGGAATAAATTAATTTTTCATTTTCTTTTATAATAATAGTTAAATCATTACTCATAGATTAACCAAATTAAAAGCTGCTACTTCATCATTTACTTGATAAAAATTTTCTGCAATACAAGCATTATAATCAAATAATTTATTTATTCCACATACCATCATCTTGCCTTTATTTTCTAAAATATACTTATAATTATCTAAAATTATTTTAACTCCTGATTCATCTATATAAGTTAAATCATTTAAATTAATAAGTAAATATTTAATACCATTATTTCTAATAATATTAGAAAGTTCATCATCTATTTTATTACAACTTTCTTTAGTTAAAACTCCTTTTAATCTAACTATAAATATACCTTTTTCAAATAACATATCCATATCAATCATATTCATCTACTCTTTTCTTAAACTATATAACATGTAACCCATTAAAGTTAATGTTATGATAATTATAACTAAATAGATGTGTCTTTTTTTGTAGAAAGTTGATGGATTAGTAATATTATTTATGACATTTTTTTCTTCTACTAATTCATCTTTTATATTATTAGTCTTTTCTAAGGTGTTACATACATCAGAAGAAATATTATTATTATTTTCTTTTTCAATATATAAATATCTAGTAATATAATCAGTTTCATCTTTTATATAAGATGGAGCTTCTAGTAAGTAATCTTTTAAATATACTTTATTTATTTTATAATATTTATATAAAGTATCAGTATATTTATACATTACTTTGTTATTTACTTTTTGATAAAAGTCTTCATTTAACTTTTCTTCTGTTTCAATTATTTTTGTATCCCACTTATATTTTTTTATATTATCTTTAGTTAAACTAAGTTTATACTCCTCAACATATGCAGTTTTGTAATATTTAGCATCAGAAAGATTAACATCAAATTTTATATAATCATAATAACTAGTATTAGAATTATAATTAAATTTATCTTTTATATCTTTATCATAATAATAAACACTAAAAGTTGTATCATCACTTGGATTATAAAAATATAAACCTATTTCTAAATCACTTGGGTTATATTCTGTATCAAATTCTATTTCTAAAACAGATGAAAAACTTAAATAACCATTTGTAGTAGTATAGTTATTATCATTTAAATAAGATTCTATTCTTCCACCACAATCATAGCAATGAATAGTACTATTTATTTTTTCTTTTTTATACCAAATAGTAACTTCAGTTAAATAAAGATAGTTTTTTGATGATTTTATACCTCTTAATTCAATTCTGTTAATAGGTTTTAATGAATAATAACCTGTTAAATTATAAGTAGTAATATTTCTATTTAAATTCTCTTGTGGTTTTTCTTCTAAGTAATCTGATGTTACTTCTTTAGTAATAGTGCTTTTATAAGGATAATCTTTTGGATTATCATTTTCTAAATAATAATCAGTAGTATACTCTTTTTCTTCTTCATAAAACTTATATAATTTTTCCTCCTTTATTAAATAATTGTCATCTGGTGTATATACATTTTGATATTTATAATTTAAAGCATAAATATTAAATGGAATACATAGTAACATAAATATAATTATTTTTATTGTTTTCATTTTTACCTCCCTCTATTATAATTATTGTCACCTAGTAAGCAATACACCTGAATTTTTTTGTAATTTTTTTGATTTTTTTCATTTTGTTAACCAATAGTTATAAAGATGGAAAGTTTGTATCTTAAAAAAAATACTCTTTTTTTCAAAAAGTATTTTTATATCATTATTTATTTTCTTCTTTTTTTAATTCTTTAGTTTCATTAAAATAGTGTTTTCTTACTTTAGTTTCAAGTTCTTTAGCAAGTTTAGGATTATTTCTTAATAATGATTTAACATTTTCCTTACCTTGACCAATTTTTTCACCATTATAAGAATACCAAGCACCACTTTTTTCTAATATATTAGCATCAGAAGCAAGATCTATAATTTCACCTTCTTTAGAAATACCTTCTCCATAAGTAATTTCAACTAAAGCAGATTTAAATGGTGGTGCAACTTTGTTTTTAACAACTTTAATAGTTGTTTTATTTCCTACATAATTATCACCTGATTTAATAGTTTCAGTTCTTCTTACATCAAGTCTTATTGTAGAATAAAATTTAAGTGCTCTACCTCCTGGAGTAACTTCTGGATTCCCAAACATAACTCCTACTTTTTCTCTTAATTGATTAATAAATATCGCAGTAGTTTTAGTTTTATTGATAGTACCTGATAATTTTCTTAATGCTTGAGACATTAATCTTGCTTGAAGCCCAACGTGAGAATCACCCATTTCTCCTTCAATTTCTGCTTGAGGAACTAGGGCTGCAACAGAATCGATTACTATAATATTAACAGCTTCACTTCTTACTAAAGCCTCACATATTTCAAGTGCTTGTTCTCCTGTATCTGGTTGTGATAATAATAATTCATTAATATCTACACCTAATTTTTTCGCGTATACTGGATCTAAAGCATGTTCGGCATCAATAAATGCT
>CAYWQZ010000068.1:0-4989 GCA_964460565.1 uncultured Mycoplasma sp. | reverse complement strand
GCCTCTTTCAATACAAGATTATAACACACTTTTTAAAAAAACTATATATTTTTTTAATATTTTATTAGTTTAAAGAAAAATATGTAAACTAATAAAATAATTGATTAATAATATAAATTATGATAAAATAATCCTAAATGTGAGGTAGTTATATGAAATTATTAGAAAAAAAAGAAAAGATGTATAATAAAAATGAAAATAAAATTAGAAAAATAATTGATAATTATGATCTTATAAGAGGTAGTTATTATAGAATTAATAATATTAAATTTATTAATGAAAAAATAACTAGATTAGGTAATCATGATTTTCACTTTGAAATAAATGATTATAGCTGGCGAGGTAGAAATGTAAATAAACCTGCAGTTAGAATAGATAATAATAATCAAATACTTCAAGTAACATGTAATTGTAATAATTTTAAAGAAAATAAATCATGTGTTCATCTAGCAGGAGTTTTTATATATTATAGTGATATTTTATTTAAAGAAAATATTGATATTAATTCTTTTTCTCTTGATTTACTTGAAAAATATTCTAAACTTAATATAAAAGAAATAAAAAAAGAAGTTTTTATCGAAGTATATATTAAGTCTATTAATAATAATTATTATTATAATAATAATTTTGAAATTAAAGTAAAAATTGGAGAAAATAAAATGTATTCATATGGAGGACATCAATCTAATTTTATAAGAGCTTATGAAAATGAAAACATAGAATGTAAATTTGGTAAAGATTTTATATATAATAAAAATAAAAATTACTTTAATCCTAGTAATGAAATAATTATTGAATACATAAATAATAATTTTTCAAATATTAATACTCATTACTACGAAGGGAAAGATATTATTAAATTAATAAATAAATTACTTGAAAATAATATTAATTTTTATTTTAATGATACACTAATTACAAATATTATTGAAGAGTTTCCTTTTAATACTTTAATTGATAAAATAGAAGATAATAAATATAAAATAAAATTTGATATAGATAACTATATACCTATTACTGATGATTATAAATATATATTTTATAATGATAATATATATAAATTATCTATTAAAAATAGATTATTAGTTGATGATTTAATAGATAATGATATAGATAATATAATTGTACCTAAGGAAAAACTAGAATTATTTTCTAAAAGTTTACTTCCTATTATTAAAAATAATACTAAAGTAAATGATAATATAAAAGAAGAAATAGTTATTATAAATAAACCACTATGTAAATTATATTTTGATTTAAAAACAAAGAGTATTTCTTGTTTAGTTAAATTTGTATATAACGAGGAAATTAATTATTTTGATAATTTAGATAATGTTTTAAGAGATAGTGAGTATGAACAAGAAGTTATTAATGATTTAATAAATTTAGGATTTAGTATTGATAATAAAAATAAAGAATTATATATAAATGATATAGAAAATATGATTGAATTTAAGACTAATGGATTAAATATATTAAATGATAAATATCAAGTATTTACTACTGAAAAATTTGATAATTTTAAAATATATAAACCTTCTATTAAAAGTATGTTTTCTATAGGACAAGATAATATATTAAAATATAATTTTGATTTAGGTGATATAGATCATAATGAAATAGTTAATATTTTTAAAGAAATAAAAGAAAAGAAAAAATATTATAGACTTAAAAATGGAGATGTTTTATCTTTAGAAGATGATAAATTAAATGAATTAGTTAATTTAACTGAAGAGTTAGAAATAACAGATGATGAAATTATAAAGGGAAAAGGTTCTATATTAAAATATCGTGCTATATACTTAGATAGTATTAAAAAGAATAAGTATCATATTATTGAAACAGATAATTTATTTAATGATTTTATTAATAATTTTTATAAATATAAAGATAGTAATATTAAATTAAATGATGAAGATTATAAATTATTAAGAGATTATCAAGTAACTGGTATTAAATGGTTATATAACTTAGATAAAACTGGTTTTGGGGGTATACTTGCTGATGAAATGGGACTTGGTAAAACACTTCAAACTATTTATTATATAAAAGAAATATTAAAAGAAGATAAAAATGCTAAATTTTTAATTGTTGTACCTACTTCATTAGTTTATAATTGGGAACATGAATTTAATACTTTTGCTAAAGAAATTAAAACTACTTTAGTTCTTGGATTAAAATCAAAAAGAAAAAGTTTAATAAATAATAAAAATAATGTTTTTATTACTACTTATGGGTTAATAAGAGAAGATGAAGAATTATATCAAGATAAAGAGTATCACGCTATTATAATTGATGAAGCACAAAATATTAAAAATCCTTTAGCACAAAGTACAAGGGCTATTAAAAAAATTAATTCTAATGTTAAGTTTGCTTTAACTGGTACTCCTCTTGAAAATAGTACTATAGAACTATGGAGTATATTTGATTTTATTATGCCTGGTTATTTATCTACTTCTAAAAAGTTTAATAATAAGTATAAAATAAATGATTTTAATGATAAAACTAATAAATTAATTGATGGGTTAAGTAATCAAATAACACCTTTTATTTTAAGAAGATTAAAGAAAGATGTAATTAAAGAATTACCTAATAAATTAGAAAATAATATTTATATTGATTTATCAGAAGGACAAAAGAAAATATATGTAGCAGAATTAGAAAAAGTAAGAAAAAAGATAGATGAAATTATTGCAAATGGTCAAAAAGATAAAATTAAATTTTTAATTTTACCACTTCTTACTAAATTAAGACAAATATGTATTGATCCTAAAATAGTATATGAAGACTATAATGATAGTTCTAATAAAATAGATAGATTTTTAAGTATTGTTGATGAATCTATTAAAAATAATCATAAAATACTTGTATTTACTTCTTATAAAAGTGCTTTAAAAATAGCTAAAGAAGAACTAAAAAAAATAGGTATTGATAGTTTAGTTATTGATGGAGATGTAAATGCTAAAGATAGAATGAATAGAGTTAATTCATTTAATAATGATGAAAATGCTCCGAAAGTGTTTTTAATAATGCTTAAAGCAGGTGGTACAGGATTAAATCTTGCTACTGCAGATATTGTTATACATTTAGATTTATGGTGGAACCCACAAGCAGAAAATCAAGCAACTGATCGAGCTCATAGAATAGGACAAAAAAATGTTGTTAATGTAGTAAGACTGATATCAAAAGGAACTATTGAGGAAAAAGTTTTAGAACTTCAAGAAAAGAAAAAAGAACTAAGTAATAAATTATTAGATTCTAATCGTAAAGATCAAAATATTTTATCTACTTTAACAGAAAAAGATATTTTAAATTTATTATCTTATGAAAATAAATAGACCACCAAATATTGGTGGTTTATTAATAATTTAGACTTTCTGAATCTAGTAGAAAATCAAAAATACTCATTGTTATAATACCATTTTCAGTTCTTGTTCTTTTTATATAATCTTTTACTATAATAATTTTTTTAAATGAATCATTAATTTTTAATAATGGTCTTTCTTCTTGGTTTACTTTTTCTAAATCTGGCATACTAAAAGCAGATTGAATATAAATCTTATTATTTCCTTTGTTAGCAATAAAATCAACTTCTAATTGTTTATAAACAAATTCATTATCTTTTCTTTCTTTTAATTCTATAACACCAACATCTACATTATAACCTCTTCTTTTAAGTTCTAAATATATTACATTTTCCATTATATGGGTTTCCTCATATTGTCTAAAATTAATAAATGAATTACGAAGTCCTAAATCACTAAAATAAAATTTATATGGTGTACTCATATACTTCTTACCTTTTACATCATATCTTTCTGTTTTTTCTATTAAAAATGCTTCTTCTAAATATCTTAAATATAAACTAATAGTTTTAGGGTCAACATTTAAACCTGCTGTTGATTTAAATGTATCAGAAAGTTTTTTAGGATTTGAAAGAGAACCAATACTAGAAGATATAATTTGAGTTAGAGTAATTATTTTTAAATCATTCTTTATTTCATTTCTTTCAATTACATCATTTATATAGACATTTTTTTGTTGTTCCTTTAAATAAGCCATTTTTTCTTCTTCTGTTTTCATAGTTACAACAAGAGGTAGTCCTCCATAAGTTATATATTCAATCCAACCATCTAATTTATCTCCATCATAAACAGACATAAATTCATAATAAGAAAGTGGATATACTCTAATTTCTTCCCCACGACCTCTAAATTCAGTAATAATATCAGTTGACAAAAATTTAGAATTACTACCTGTTACATATATATCAATATTTGATATTCTTAAAAGACCATTTAATACTCCTTCAAAATTTTCTACTAACTGAATTTCATCTAAAATTATATAATATACCTCTTTATCTATTATCTTTTCTTTAATATATTTACTTAAATTTTGAGGAACTAATAAATCTTCATTATCAGAATCATCTAAAGCTACTTTTATTATATGATCTGTGGAAACATTATTTTCTAAAAGATATTCATAAAAAAGCGTATTAAGCAGGTATGACTTCCCCGAACGTCTGATTCCTGTTACAACTTTTATTAAACCATCATTTTTTGCTTCGATAAGTTTATTTAAATAATAATCTCTTTTAATTTGCATAATATCATTCCTTTCAACTATATTTTACCCTATTTTATGGCATTTTTCAATAGTCTATTCCAAAAAAACTCCACAGTGGAGTTTTTTTGGAATAGAATTATACATAATATTATTTAATAACCTAAAGTATCTAAAATATCTATAACTTCATTCTTATAAGTATCATCAACATTTAAGAAAATAACTGTATCATCAATTCTAGATACTACTTTATACTTATTATTAGTGCTTAAAGAATACTTAGAATAATTATTACCTTCAGATAATAACTCAGTAGCAGTTGCACTCTTAGAATTTTCAAAAGAAGTTTTATTAGTATTAAAGAAAGTTACTGCACTATCGACATCTTTTAAAACATAAAATTCTATTTTATGAGTC
>CAYWQZ010000067.1:0-4991 GCA_964460565.1 uncultured Mycoplasma sp. | reverse complement strand
TTATTTTCTAGGTTTTATATTTACTTTGCTAACAATTTTTTTAGAAAAAAAATATCAAAAGAAACTAGATAAAGTTAAAGTAAAAGAATATAAAAATATTTATGTATTATTACCAGCACTTAGAGAGCAAAAAATTGTTGATGAAACGATTGATTGGTTTAAGGAAATTAAATATAAGGGTAATATAAAATATATTGTTGTTACAACCGAAAGAGAAGAATATGAAAATAAGATGAACAATATAAAAGAAGTGACTACATCACAATTGGTAGAGAAAAAATTAAAAAAAATCAAAGATAATAGGTTTATGCATATACATTATCCAGAAACAAAAGGTAATAAATCTTCGCAAATGAATTATGCTATAGATCAAATATTAAAAACTGAAAAAGATTTAGAAGATACATATATTTCAGTATTTGATTTTGATTCAAAGCCAGATGTAAATACATTTGATGAATTAAATAAAGTTGCAGTATTAAGAAACAATCCTGATGCCATAAATCAAGTTCCATTATGTTTTAAAAATTATGAAGAATTTTCAAAAGATAAGAGTAAAATTTTATTATTGCTATATGCTTTTCAACATACAATTCGTTCTTGTGCAATAGAAAAAATGAAATTATTAGTATCTTCTCTTACAAATATGAAGGTTCCTCAATATTTTATGGGTGCTTGTATGCACATTAAACTTCAGTCACTTTTAGATAATGAAAAATTCCCAATATTTGTAGATGATCTTACTTTAGGTTATAGAATGTCAATAAAAAATGGTAATTTTGCATATTTGTCTACATACAATTATACTTTAATACCAAATAAAGTATATGATTATGTTAATAGTGCAGTATTAATTTTTAAAGGAATATCCACTTATATTTCAGAAATAAAGAAATCTAAAGGTAAAAATCTATGGGGAAGAGTCAAAATGTTTATTGCTGGAACAAATAATATAGTGGTATTTACAATTGTTCCTTACATTATAGTATTTTATTATTTGTATTCAATAATTACACTTAATTTTTCATTACTATTTTGGTTGCTATTTTGCATTCCATATTTATGGTCTATTGCTTCGTATATAAATTTAAAGTATGAAGGATTTAATAAAGATAATAAAATGATGTCATTTTTAGCATTTGTTTTGTCGCCTATATGGTTTATCTTTAGACCATTTGGATTCTTTGTATATTTAAAAAGATTAATTATAAGTAAAATATCAAAAACAGATATTAAATATAAGAAAACGGAAAGGTAGTGTGTATTATGAATAATAAAAAAATAGAAAATATATTTAGTAAGTTTGAAATAGAAATTAAGGAAATAAAAAGTGCAACTAACTCGTTTAATTCAAATGTTTATATAATAACGTCTACTGATGAGAAAAGATATGTACTAAAATTTTGCAATAATGAAAAGAAAATGCTTAACGAAAGTAAATATATGAAATATTTAAAACCTTATCTTCCAGTATCAGATGTAGTTGGTACAGGCGAATGTGAGGGAAAATATTATATTATTCAAAGTTTTTTTGAAGGTGGTAATGAATATGACGAAAATGCAAATGAATTATCAGATGAACAAGTAAAAAATATAGGAATTTTATTAGGTAAGTTACATTCTTGTGAGTTATTAGAAGAGGAAAATAATTCTTGGATTACATATTTAAATGGATGTCTTGATAAAACAGTAGAAACATTAGAAAAAATATTTGGAACTGACAATAATAATAAAATTAGTAATTTTTTGAGTAATTATATAAATAATAATATTATTAATAACTATAAAAATTCTATTTTGCATATGGATTTTAGAATTGGTAATGTAATGTTTGGAAATAATGATAAAATTGGTTTAATAGATTTAGAAAGTATGAAAAATGGTGAATATGTATTTGACTTTGTAAAAATGAATAGACTTTTTAATGATGAAAAATTTTCAAAATTTATGGAAGGTTATAATACTGTGAGACAAGTTGAAGAAAATTTTAAAGAAAGATTAGACTTTTATAGTTTGTTTGATTCATATACTTCTTTATGGTGGTGTGTTAATAAAAATAGGCTCGATACTGATTTTTATAAATTAAATTATAAAATAGTTATGAAGTATTTAGATAAATTAAATAGAGATGGAGAAATTTAATAATTAAATGAAACAAGGGACTTTTAATAAAATATTTAAAATAGGAAATTTTATAGTAAAATTATCCAAAGAACACTCGAGTGTGTCTAGTGAAATAGCGAAGATGGGCTCTGATGATATAAAAAAGTATGAAAAAGACATTAGTTCTGTTGGTATAAATACTTCTAAAGTTTATTTGCATTTAAAGTCAAAAAATAAATCTCTAATATTACAAGAATATATTGATGGATATACATTGCAAGAATATTTTGAGAGTTTAGAAATAAGTAATTTAGATAAACTTAAAATGTTTAGAGAGTTAATTGTTTTATATGCCAAAACCTTACAAAATGATAATTTATGTTTAGATTGGAATTTAAAAAATTTTATAATATCAAAAGGGGATATTTATTATATAGATTATGTACCGGCACTATATAAAGATAAAATAAAGAAAATGAAATCAGAGAGATTAGAACAATACATAGCAAGTTATTTAGATAGAAAAATTCAATTAGCAGGAATTATGAGTTATGCAATTGTACCATTTTTTAAGGAAGAAAAAGAAGAATTAAAAAACTTATTTTTAGGAATGATAAAAAGTATTGAAGAAATTTTAAATATTAAATTTAACGATAAAGATTTAACTAATCATATTTATATAAAAAAAATGAATATATTATTTAATTATTTAAATAGCAAACAAGATTATGAATCATTTATCGAACAATATAAATCTATTACAATGGAAGAAACTACTGTAAAGAAAAGAAAATTATAGTTTTATGGGGGAAAATATGATAATAAAAAGAAATGAATTAAGACCAATAATAAAGTTAGAGATAGATTTGAGTAATTTGGAAGAATTTTCACAAAAGAAAATAGATGAAGCGACGCCTTTATTAAAAGAAACAATAGAACAATATCCAATAAGTACCTTTGGTTTAATTACATTAATGAGGACCCATTTTAAAAATAGTTTATTGTATACTTTAAATAATGCTCATTTTGATTATTCATCTTTAAATTATAATTGTTTCTTTTTGGCAAGTATAATGAAAGAAAAATTGAGTGATATATCAATTAAAGGTTATTTAATGACATATCAAGCTAATAAGTATGCACTTAATAGTGGTGATGCTAAAGTAAAAGAAGCACATATTTCTGTGATTTATCCATCACTAAAGGAAGGAAATTTAATATATACAATTTTTGATCCAGGACTAAAAATAGACAAACCATTATCGTTTTATCCGTATACTAATTCTTGTGAAATTATGATTAATCAAAATAAAATTAATATATGTTTTGATCCGAATAATATAGATTATCCGTATTATATGAAAATGACAGGAATAAATGAATATTCCTACAATAAAAGTAATCATTTGATATTTCAAAGATTTAATCCTAAATATGAAACTATTAATATTGATGAAATGTTATTTCCAATTAGTTATAGTTTGCTAACTGGTTATAAAGCAATAATATATTCGACCGATATTAATAAAAGAGCATATATAACATTAAGTCATTTAGAGCGAAAATTAGATTTTTCTGATTGCGCAATTGGTGTAGAATATAGTTTTACTTATGAAGAATTAGAGAAAATGGGATATCAAAAATTAAAAGAAAAAATAACTTCAGTATGTAATAAACTACAACTTGATCCTGATGATATTGCAAGTAATGTTTATTTTATGATTTACTATCATAATGATTATATTAATTATATAATGGATCAGGATTTGATAGAAGAATATTCCGGAAAACAAAACGCAAAAAGGTTAATAAGGTAATGAAAAAGTTGATATGTTTAGATTTAGATGGGACACTTTTAAAGAATAATGGTACTATTTCAAAAAATACAATAGATGTGATTAATAAGGTACAAAATCAGGGAAATGAGGTTGTTATATGTACAGCTAGGGCAAGGAATTTTGCTATAAATATTAGTAAAAAATTAAATGCCAGTAAATATGTTATAACATCAAATGGAGCAGAAATCTATGATTATAGAAGTAATAAAGTTATATATTCTGATGGAATTGATAAATCGATTGTTGGGGATATATGGAAATATTGTCAATCAATGGGCTTTAAAATATCACTTGCAATTGAGGATAAAGAATATGTTAATGTAAAATTTAGAAATGGTCAAACAATAATTGAAAAATATTCTAAACTTGCAAATGATTACAGAAATATAAAGCAATGTATGATTGTTTCTAATGACTATGCAAAATTAACAGAATATCTAAAAATATGTAAGAAAAATAAAAATGTAAAATTATCTGCAGATAAAGTAATATTAGAGGAATGTGGATATTGGTTTAGTTTACTTTCTCCTATAGCTAATAAAGGAAATGGAATATATCAATTATCAAAGAAATTAAATATTAGCAAAGAAAATATTATATCTTTTGGTAATGATTTGAATGATGTAACAATGTTTGAAAATTCAGGATGCAATATAGCAGTTAGTAATAGTGAAGTGCAACTATTGAAATTAGCAGATATAATTACATTATCAAATGAAGAAGATGGCGTTGCACATTGGTTAAACAAAAATATTTTATTTGAGAAAAATAAGTCTTAGAAAAATAATGTACACTACAAATATAATTGAATCATTAAACTGTCAATTTAGAAAATTTACTAAAACAAAATTAGTATTTCTAACAGATGATATGTCACTATTAAAATGCTTATATTTATCTACTAAAAAATAATCTAAAAATTTTTTTCTTTCACTGTTACAAAGCATATAGTTAAACATAGTATCAGACCTTAAAGATATTCTTTCTCTTTTTTTTAATTTTTCTTGTAAAATTGTATATTCATTTATTATTTTTTTCAAAATATTAACC
>CAYWQZ010000066.1:1973-5036 GCA_964460565.1 uncultured Mycoplasma sp. | reverse complement strand
TATTTTACTAATTTTCTTCATATGTTGCTTCGATTATTTTATTATTTTTTTCTTCTTTTAAGTTTTTTTCTTCAATTTCTGTTTCTTTGGCATTAATATCTATTACTTTAGATTTACTTAAAACATCATGAAGGGTTCTGCCATCTGGTCTTAAAATAGCACACATGACTGATGCATATAGCATAATGGAACCTATGTTTGATATGCCATTACTTACTGTATAATATATATTTTTACTTAGTAAGAATACACATATTATGTTTATAAAGGTAGCAAATAAGTTATTAATAATTAAGCTTCTAATGAGGTAACTAAATATTGTTAATTTATTATTATTATCATTTGGTTCTACTTTAATTTTCAATAATTTTTTACCTATTGTTTGTCCTTTATTTAAGTATTGGAATACAACAAAATATAGTGTTAAACAAGCAAAACTTGTTATAGTGTATGTAATGCTTTCTTTATCCATTTTGTAAGTTAAATCTATTAAACTTTTATTATATTCTTCATCTGTTATTTCTTTGTTTTGATATTTTTCATATATATTGTTTATTTTATCTGTATATTCTTGATATGATTTTGTGCTACTACCTACTTTTGGTATTAAAGATATAGCTGAAACGATTATAGTAACTATTACTATATCAATTATATATGCTAGAAGTCTTTTAAAAATTGTTTTATTCATATTGTTCTCCTTATGAAAGTTATTTTAATTATTTGTGTTTTCTGCTAATTTAATTTTTTCTGTTTTTGTTTTGTTATCTCTTATAAATGTTATTTCTACCGTTTCACCTGCACTATATTTGTATAATTCATATTTTAAATAAGCAGTATTTTTTATATCTTCTCCATTTATTTTGGTTATTACATCACCTTTTTCTAATACTCCTGAAGCAGGTGAAGATTTTGTTACTTCAATTACTACTGCACCAGATGTGATTGATTCATCAAGCATTATTTTGTATTGATATAAGTAGTAGTTATCAGTTACATTTAACATTGATACTCCTATAAAAGGTCTTATTATTTTTTCTCCTTTTTCAAAGTTTTCGATATGAACCATTACATCTTCAATTGGAATTGCAAAGCCGATACCTTCGACTTCGTCTTCAACTATTTTAAGTGAGTTTATACCAATTACTTCACCATTTGAATTAACAAGTGGTCCTCCACTGTTACCTGGGTTTATTGCAGCATCTGTTTGAAGTACTTTCATTACAGATGAATCATTATTGTTTGATGAATTAACTGTAACAAAACGATCTTTTCCTGATAAAATACCTCTTGTTACTGTACCAATATATTCACTATCTACTGGTGTACCTATAGTAAATAAAGTATCACCAAGTTTAGAGTTTTCACTTGTACCTATTTCTGCTACTTTGATAACGTTTTCTTTAGCAATAGAAATAACTGCCATATCAAGATATTCATCTCCTCCTAGGTATTTAGCTTCAACTGTTTTTCCATTTGTTAAAGTTACTTTTAGGGAAGTATTACCACTTACAACATGATAATTAGTAAGTAAATATCCATTTTTTGAATCTACTTTGTATACAAAGCCTGTTCCAGTAGAATAGATTTTATCATTTTTATAATTTTCTATTAAAACAACAGCATCATATATTTTATCTACTGCATCACTAATACCTTTTTCATTAATTGTTACTTTATTTTGACATGCAGTATAACATATTCCGTTTGATGAGGAATCTCCTTTAAATAATTCATCTTTAAAGTAATAAATACCTGCTACTGTGGCAAATATTCCTAAAAAGAACATTAGGAAACAAATAGAAATTTTTTTTATTATATTATTATTTTCTTTCATTTAAAACAACTCCTTCTTTTCAATTTTTGCTATATCCATCCAATTATCTGGGAAACCCATTCTATCTAATATTTTATTAATTGGAATACTTCTTAAATTATATTCTAAGTTATCTAATGCATTTTTTACTTCTAAAACAAAATCGTTTACTTCATTATCTTTTAGCATTGATTTTATTATTATAACAAGTGCAAATAAATCATTTTTTCCATATATAAATTCATTATTCATAATAGGTATTTTCAATTCTTTATGGTATCTACAATCTTCAATAGTTCTTGTAGTTCTATTATCATATAATATATCTTCATGGGCGCAGAGATTTCTATAATTAGATAAAATTGGTAAGTATTCTAAGAAGTTTTTTATATCAAGTCCATATATATCTACTATAGAATATTGGTCTTCTTTTTTTAGTATAGAAAATAACTCACTAACTATACCAAAAGATAATACTTTAACTAAAACCCATAAAGGGATATAACCATAATTATTTAAATAATGACTAGTAGCAGAATGTTGGGTTGCATTAATCTTAATTTGTCTTTTCATTTTTGCAAGTAAATCGTTTACTTGTTTTCTTTTTTCACTACTAGTATTGAAGTTATTAGGATTTAAATAATTTTTTTCTTTATATCCATATTTAAGTGATAATTGGTAAGAAATAACAGACTTTAAGTTGTTTTCTATAATTAGAATATTTTTAAAGACTATATTTCTTAATTTTCTATCAAATAAAAGTAAACTATATAATTCTTCAAACTTAACCCCATCAATATAAACTTTGTTATCTTTAGATTTCATTAAAGGTAATCTGTAACCATTTAAAAAGAAATAATTTTCTCTTAATAATACTTCTTTAGCATATTCTTCATTATCTATTACTAGGTTTTTACCTTTTAATATTTCAATTTGTTCATCTAAAGTTTTAAATATTTTACCTTCCATACACTCTCCTATATCATATAGAAATTATAACACAATTAGAACTAAAAATGAATATAATTTTTTTATTTTGTTATTTTTTAAAATGGGATATTTTTAATTTAAACCTTAAATATTAAATGAAGATTAAGAATTAATTAAAAAAAGAAAAAGTCTAGTAATTTTATTCGTTCTAGGCTTTTTGGTTTTGTTTATATTCTCCAAAAGGGAGATTTGCAGTTATATTTTCCTTTGTAGTTAATATCTGGTTTGATTAATGTGTTTAGGGTATTACTTCTTGA
>CAYWQZ010000066.1:0-1963 GCA_964460565.1 uncultured Mycoplasma sp. | reverse complement strand
TAATTAGTTTTTAAGAATGTAAGTTACTCCTATGTTGTTTTTTTTTTGACTTGGAACTTGATAGTGCTTGTAGAGTTTGCAGGAACTTCTGTTAGGGTTACTTTTAAAGTGTGAGTGCTACTATCGTAAGTATATTGACTACTTGTTGCTTTGGTTTCGTTTATGGTTACGGAATCTTCAACAAATGTTACTATGCTTGTGTCTATAATATCTGTTATAGTTGGAGTATCAAATGCGGTACTAGTTTGGTTATTTAAAGTTATTGTGTAAGTTAATGCGCCATTTATCCAGTTTTGTTTGTCTGCTGCTAGGGTTAGAGTTAAACCTTCTATTATATTTACTACTGATGTGTTGGAAGATAAAGATGTGGGAATGCTATTATAAGTTCCTTCTGCGATAGCAGTGTTAGTTAATTCGTTCATAGTCACCTCCTGTAATAAAAATATATGCTTTAATGTTGGTTTTATTATATTAAATGATATTTGTTATTTATTAGTTTTGGTGTTTTTCATAATATATAGTGGGAGGTAGTTATGAAAAATACAGATAATAATGGTTGTAAAAAGAAAGTTTTACCACCTATTAATGTTAATTGTGTAGGAGTTGTTGGACCAAAGGGAAATTCTGATACTATTGTAATAGGAAATACTACAACGGGAGAGCCTGGGGAGCCTGCAAGAGTTATTGATAATGGAAGTAAGGGAAATCATGTTCTTGATTTTGTTATACCTCGTGGTTTTGATGGTAATAGTTTTACTATTTTAGGTAATTATGATGATGTTAGTCAGTTGGAACAAGAGCACCCAGATGGTAATATTGGTGATGCATATATTGTAGATGGGGACTTATATGTATGGGCTGATAATACTGGGACATGGGAAGATGTTGGCCCAATAAGGGGTCCTAAAGGGGATCAAGGAGAACAAGGCGAACCAGGTCCTCAAGGAGAGCAAGGTCCAAAAGGAGAACAAGGTGAAAAAGGAGAGCCTGGTTCTACCCTATCTAAAGCAGCATATATTGTTACTTTTAATGATAGTATGAAAGTTAATGGGGTTGATGTTTTATCTAATAAAAGACTTCCTTTGGATAGAATGGAATTAAATATTAATGATTTGGTGACTCTTGATAGTGATAATAAAACTATAAAGTTTAATGAAATTGGGTATTATAAAATTACTTTTACTCTATCGGCATATCCTTTAGTTAATGGAATAGATTTTGATCCTACTACTGATATAGTTTCGGTTGGTTTTAGGGAAGTTAATACTGACAATATTTATATTGGTGTTGGTGAATGGGTTTATAACGGAGAGCCAGTTGAATTAGTAGGACAAGGGGTTATTTCTGTTGTTAGTACTGATTCTTTATATGAACTATGTAATTTAAGTAAGTCTACTATTTTTTTAGAGACACCTGATTTAAAGAATATTGCTTCTAGTTCTTATTTTAGTAATCCACTTGTTACTGTTGTTGTTGAGTATTTGGGTAGATAATTTATTAATATTAAAACTATTAGATTTTTGTTCTAATAGTTTTTTTGTTTTTCATTAATATTCACAATTTTTTGGAGTTCTAGGAAATGGAATAACGTCTCTAATATTATCTATACCTGTTAAATAAATTAATAGTCTTTCAAAGCCCATACCAAAACCTGAATGTACACAAGTACCATACTTTCTTAAATTTATATACCAGCTTAGTTCTTCTTCTTCCATATTTAATTCTTTCATTCTATTTACTAGTTTTTCATAATTTTCTTCTCTTTGTGAACCACCCATTAGTTCTCCTGCACCTGGAACTTCTAAATCTACTGCTGCAACTGTTTTATTATCATCATTTTGTTTCATATAAAAAGCTTTAATATCTTTAGGCCAATTTTTAATAAATACAGGACCATTAAAATATTCTGTTATATATTTTTCATGTTCTTTTGCAATATCTTCACCATATTCTGGTTCAAATT
>CAYWQZ010000065.1:0-5053 GCA_964460565.1 uncultured Mycoplasma sp. | reverse complement strand
ATATTATATATATTTACTAATACTTAATAATCATTTTTTGTATATTTTCATTTTTTTAATGTTATTTTATCTTTATATAAATTATAATTTACAAATGTAATTCTATCAGAATTATAATCATCTTCATAAGCATAAAAGTCTTCATTAAAGTAGTAAAAATCATCTTCTGAAGTACTACTAAAGTGATATAAAATATCAATAATCATGTTATCTTTTACATATATTGATGGGTCTTTTTTATCTACTATACCTACTATAGTAAAGTTTTCTAGTACGTTTGCATTTACTTTAGTATTTAAAACTTCTTCATAGGTATCTATACCAAGCATTTTAAATTCTTCATAACTTTTAAACATTTTATCTATAGTAAATTTATCTACTAATATTTCATTATCTTTTTCTATATTTCTACCTAATACTATATCTTCATCATTAATCATTTTATAACTTGCAATAGAGCCCGTTAATTTACCAGAAGAGTAATAACTTTGATAGTAATAATCTTTTAAAGGAAAGTCAAAACTTACTATAGAGTTTCCTGGTAATATATAGTTTACACTATCATATTTTTCATATTTAGTTATATTATCTACTAGTAATTTATTACTTTTTATAGAGTAATAGTTTCTATTATATTTTATAAAGTCTTCATCATTTATTTTATTAGTACTTGCTATAGAACTTACTGAATACATAATAAACATACCAGATATAAAGAATCCTATTAAAAGTATTTTTTTAATTATACTGTAGTTAAGTATTTTATTAAAACCATTTTTTAATAAAGTAAATATATTATATATAGAAGAATATTTCTTTTTTAAGTCTTTATTTATTACTTTATCAAAATCAAATTCATATTTTTCTATATCTTTTTTGTGTATTTTTTTATAACTATCATTTATAAAATTAATGTTTTTGGTGTCATCTACAACTTCTATTTTTGATTGAGTATTACTTTTTATATAAATATTATTATTTTTTAGAACAATATCTAGTTTTATATTTTCTTGCGCATCACTATATATATTTATGTCTATATTATTGTTATTTAATTTTTCTTTTTGTTTAAAGTCTTTTAAGTAAAAGTTATTATCTAGTTTATAATCTAAGTTATCATTATCTATTTCTTTATAATCATTTATTATTTTACCATCACTTATTTCTATAATTCTTGATGCATAAAATTTAGCAAGATTTTGTTCGTGGGTAACTAATAAAACTAATTTTTCTTTAGATATGGCTTTAATTATATTCATTATTTCAAGTGAGTTTTTACTATCTAAGTTACCTGTTGGTTCATCTGCAAGTATTATTAAGGGGTCTTTTACAATAGCGCGTGCTATACCTACTCTTTGTCTTTCTCCTCCTGAAAGCATAGAACATAATCTATTTTTATATCTTAACATTCCTACTTTATCTAGTATGTATTCTACTCTTGTTTTTATTTCTTTTTTATCTTTTATACCTATCATTTTTAAAACTATAGCAACGTTTTCAAATACAGTTAAGTTATCTAATAATTTATAGTCTTGAAATATATAACCTATATATAAGTTTCTTATTTTATCTACTTTATTGGAACATTTACTACTTATTTTTTTATTATCTATGTAAATAGAACCACTTTTTATATCATCTAGTCCCCCGATTACATTAAGTAAAGTAGTTTTACCACAGCCTGAAGGTCCAAGAAGTGCAACTAAACCAGTACTTTCTAGTTCTAAAGAAGTGTTATCAATAACATGTATTTCATTTTTTTTGTTTTTATTAAAGTATTTATTTACGTTTTTTAGTGTTATCATAATACCTCCTCTTTTAAAGTAGTAATTACACTATCTTTAAATATTTTTCTAGAGTATCTACTGCTTATTAAATAAGACATAAGTACTAAAATAATGTATAAAATTATATAATCTTTAAGAGTTAAGTAATAAGTAATAGTTTCTAATGTAGATATATTAAGTGAAATATTTTTATATATTATAGTTAGAATTATAAAGATAAAGTAAACTAAGTTACATACTGTAACAAGTTCCATAATAAGTAGTTTTTTTAATACTTTTTTATCAGAACCTAGTAGTCTTAATGTAGTAAAGTATTTATTTCTAGATTTTAGTATTAATTTTAATACAAAGTATGAAATAAAGAACATTACTACTAACATTATTACTGTAACTACTAGTCTTACTATTTTTATAATTTCATAACTTCCATCATTAATTAGGGTATCTTTTATAAAAAGAGTATCATATCCTAAATTATTTAGATTTTCTAAAGTACTAGTAAAATTTTTAGTATCTTTTATGAAAACACTGCTTTGATATGTATTTGTATCATATAAAGTATTATAATCTTCTGGGTTTATAAATATATAATATCCTTCATCATCATAGTTAGGTAAGTTAAGTAGTGTTTTAAAATTTTTTTTATTATATATTTTATCTACTTTTAGGGTTAATTTATTGTTATAATATAAATTATTTGTCTCGATAGTTAAATCTTTATTTTTACATATATTATTAGGACAAGAGTAAGAATAATATTCATTTATATATACATTTCCTTTAGGTACATTTTTATTTGGTGATATTGCTAAATAATCATAAGTGGTATCTAAAAATAATACTTTAAAACTTGTATAATCTAAAGAATAAATACTTGCTATTTTTTCTATTAAAGAGTCACTTAAATATATATAATCACTATAGTCAGTAATACCAATATAGTAACTTATACCTACAATTTTAATTTTCATATTAATATTTTCTACATTAAATTCTTTATTTAAGTAGTTATCTATGTCACAATAATTTTTTTCACACATATATATTGCTTCATTATCAGAAGAAGGGGTTCTGCCAAAATCTATAGTATTATTAAAACTATTAATATTACGGGCAAAAGCATCTATATAAAGATTATTATTTTCTAGAGAAATACTATTATCTAAAAGTAAATCATTTTTATACACATAATCTATATTTTCTAACCTTTCTAGTGTTTTTATATCATTATTACTAATTGGTGTTTTATCTTTCTTTTTAATTACTATTCTATTTTCATATATGTTATTAAACATAAAGTTATAACCACTATTTTTCTCTTCGTATTCTAAAAGTTTCATATTAGAGTATTCTGTTGCGATAGATAGTGTAACAAAAAGATAAACTAAAAATATTAGTAAAAATTTTGGTAATATATTAAAAGTATTTCTAATAGAAAGTTTTAATTTATTTAAGAAAGTAATATCTTTATATTTATTTGTAGCAAATTCTTCTTTTTCTTCTACTTTAGTTATTATTTTATCTTCAAGTACTTTACCATCATGCATTTTTATTACTCTAGTAGCGTATTTTTCAAATTGCTCAAAATTATGAGTTACTATAATTACTAATTTATCTTTTGATACTTCGTGTAATAGTTTAATTATTTCAGTTGCAGATTTACTATCTATATTACCAGTTGGTTCATCACAGATTAATATTTTAGTATTTTTTGCTAAGGCTCTAGCTATTGCAACTTTTTGTTTTTGTCCTCCGGATAATTTAGATACTTTAGTATTTCTATATTTATAAAGATTTACTTTTTTTATTAAGTCTAAAACATCTTTTTTTATATCTTTTCTTTTGTTTCCATTAAGTAATAAAACTAATTCTATGTTTTGATAGACTGTATAACTATCTACTAGATTAAAGTTTTGAAATATATTTCCTATGTATGTTCTTCGATAATCTTCTAAATCTTTTTCTGTATAATGACTTGTTTCATTACCATTTATATACATTTCTCCTTCTTCATAAGTATCTAATCCACTTATTACGTTTAATAAAGTAGATTTGCCTGAACCAGATTCTCCAGTTATCATGACAAATTCTCCCATGTCAAAAGATAGATTAATACGGCTAAAGCCACTTGTTATCATACCTTTTTTATAATAAAATTTTGAAACATTTTTTAATTCAATTATTCCCATATCATTCTCCTTACCTTAAGTATAAAACTTTGTATCTTGATTTTAAAGATAATGCATTATCAAATAAAGAATATAATTTATCCTCTAGTACTTCTGTAGATGAAGTGTCATCTTCAAGAAGTTCTTGTTCTTCTTCTTTTACTTCTTCATAATATTCTAAAAGACTAGTAGCAGTTTCTTCTTCTAATAAAGTAATACAAGAAGATAATGCTGCTAAAAAGGTTTCTATTTCAATTTTTGCAAGTGGTTCTTTTAAATCATTATCATTAAATGAGTTATAGCACTCAAGTAATTTTATTGCAATTTCATAAATAAATTCTTCTTTTATATTTTTATATACACTAGTAGGTACATGATTAAAATTAGATATAATATTTGAAGATAAGTATTCATTATCTATTAGTAAACTAGGCATAGAGGCAAGATAAGATAATTTATATTTTAAATATTCAAGTAATTCTTTTATATCATAGTTTTCTTTTTTAGTAGAATATATATCTATAAAAGATGAAAATATTCCATAAAAGTCTTCAAGTATTACTCTTTTTATATGATAAGATTCATTCATATTAATAAAAGATTCATCATAAGTACTATTGAATAAAGATATATCTGAAGAAACAGAAAAACCATTAGATAATTTATTAATTATATAATCACGAATCATATTAATAGTTTTTTTAATTACTAAAGATATTCCATCTTCATATACTAAATCTTCAACTAAATCAGGTGGTAAAAAAGGATATATATTAGTTATATAACTATATGTATCTTTATATAAATGGGTATTCATATTCATATTTCCTAATAAATTATTTATCTCTAATTCATAAGATTTTATTCTTGATAATGTT
This sequence comes from uncultured Mycoplasma sp., assembly GCA_964460565.1. GTDB lineage: Bacteria > Bacillota_I > Bacilli_A > RF39 > UBA660 > HGM10836. The sequence continues at coordinate 220 of CAYWQZ010000065.1, read as the reverse complement.
TCTTCATATTCACTAATAGTTATATTTTTATTAGAAGATAGATTAAAATATTCATCTAAAATTTTAGAATTAATACCAAGAATATTTAATAATACTTCTTTATTTTCATTACTTAATTTCATAAAACCCCCAGTTAATTAGTTTAATTTTGCTTTTATCATTGAAGATAATTCTGACATATCACATCTATTTTTAACTTTTGGTGTTACTTCTTTCATAA
>CAYWQZ010000064.1:4760-5054 GCA_964460565.1 uncultured Mycoplasma sp. | reverse complement strand
CAACAGATAAAAAACTTTGGAAAATCTCCAAAGTTTTTTTGTTATAAAATTATTTTTAATTTATCTTATAATTATCTTCTAAAGAAAATTCTACGTTTTCTTCGATCCATTCTTTACGAGGTTCTACTTTATCTCCCATAAGAACATCAACTCTTTTTTCTGCAAGAGCTGCATCATCAATACTTACTCTAATTAAAGTTCTAGTAAGTGGATTCATAGTAGTTTCCCATAACTGTTCAGCATTCATTTCACCAAGTCCTTTATATCTTTGAATTTCGCACTTTTTACCATCTG
>CAYWQZ010000064.1:0-4750 GCA_964460565.1 uncultured Mycoplasma sp. | reverse complement strand
TTGAAGAGGTTGTTCAGGTTGTTATTGAAGAAAAGGTAAATGCTGTAACAACAGCAAAGCCCATTCTAATCTTTGAAACTATCTTAATATCTTTCCACATATGTACAACCTCCCTATTCCGTTACCTCTTTTAATTCTTCATTAGTATAAGCATAATCAATTTCTTTACCACAAGATATTTTATATAAAGGAGGCATTGCTATATAAAGCTTACCAAGTTCAATAAGTGGTCTCATATATCTATAAAAGAAAGTTAAAAGCAAACACTGAATATGCGCCCCATCATCATCGGCATCGGTCATAATAATTACTTTATCATAAGCAATATCATCTTTATCAAAATTAGCACCAGAACCTGCTCCAATTGTATAAATCATAGTATTTAACTCTTCGTTTTTTAATATATCTTCAAGTTTTGCTTTCGCAGTATTTAATACCTTACCACGAAGTGGAAGTATTGCTTGAAACTTTCTATCTCTACCTTGTTTAGCAGAACCACCAGCAGAATCCCCTTCTACTAAAAATAGTTCATTTTTATCCTTATTTTTAGAGCCAGCTGGAGTAAGTTTACCAGATAAAAGCCTTTCCTTAGCACCTTTCTTCTTACCATTTTGTATTTCTTCTCTTGCCTTTCTAGCAGCTTCACGAGCAAGTTTACTTTTTAATGACTTTTCTATTATTTCAGTAGCAATTTTCTTATTTTCTTCTAAAAAGAATAACAATTTTTCTGTTGCAATAGATTCAGTAATAGTTCTTGCTTCAGGAGTACCAAGTTTAGACTTAGTTTGTCCTTCAAATTGTAAAAGTGCCTCTGGTATTTTAAGTGATATAACCGCAGAAAGTCCTTCCCTTACATCACTACCATCAAAAGTTTTTTCCTTAGCTTTAAAAAATCCATTAGTCTTAGCATAATCATTAAATACACGAGTTAAAGCAGTCCTAAAACCTACTTCATGACTACCTCCATCTATTGTTTTAACATTATTTACAAATGATATAATATTTTCATTATATGAATCAGTATATTGAAAAGCAATATCTACTTCAATACCATTTTTACTTCCTTTAAAACTATATACTTTATGAATTGGTTTTTTATTTTCATTAATCATTTCTACAAAAGATACTAATCCATTTTCATAACAAAACTTACTACTTTTCTTATCTTCTAAATCTATTACTTCCATAGTAAGACCATTTATTAAAAATGCCGATTCTTGCATTCTCTCTACAATTGTAGTATATGAAAAATTAGTAGAAGTAAACATTTCAGGATCAGGTAAAAATCTAACTGTTGTACCAGTCTTATTAGTAGTACCAATTTCTTTTAAAGGAACAACTACTCTTCCACCATTTTCAAATCTTATATAATACTCACGTCCATCTCTTTTAATATTTACTTCTAAATATTTAGACAAAGCATTAACTACTGATGCTCCAACACCATGAAGACCACCAGATACCTTATAACCTTCTGCTTCAAATTTACCACCAGCATGAAGTACTGTATATATAACTTCAGGTGTAGATTTACCAGAAGAATGAATACCACATGGAAGCCCACGACCATGATCTTCAACACTAACACTACCATCTTCATGTAGTATTATTTTTATTTCATTACCAAAACCATTTATTGCTTCATCAATTGCATTATCTACAATTTCCCAAACTAAATGGTGTAAACCTCTTTTATCAGTTGACCCAATATACATACCAGGTCTTTTTCTTACTGCATCTAATCCTTCAAGTATTTTAATACTAGTCTCATCATATTTTAATGCCATAACTATCATCTCCATAATTATTATAAAGTATTTTTAAAAAAAAATCAAAAAAAAATACGAAATTAATCGTATTTTATCTATCTTTATTTCTTTTTCTACAGTTTTTAATGTTTTCTTTCTTTTCTTCTCTTCTTTTCTTTCCTGGTGATACATAAAATTTTCTTTTCTTTACTTCGGAAGGGATGCCGTCACGAGAACATTTTTGTTTAAAACGTTTTAACGCTCCATCTATATTACCTTTAACTGCTACTACTGTCATTTTTATCCCTCCTTCCTTGGTTTTCCTAATAGTGATTATAACAAAAAATTATATAAAATTCAACTTATTTCTACACTTTTTTTAAAGTTTTTACTTTTTTATCTTATTTTTTACTATAATTATAGATAAAATTCCCCCTAAATCAAATTTTATTTAAACACTTTACCAATTAAACTATCTTTATTTATACCATTTAAATAATCTTTAACAAGCATTTTCTTTTTACCAGGAACTTGAATACTAGTTATAATTATTTCTCCATCAGAAGTTGCTACCCCAATACCATCTTTATATATACATATAATTTGTCCTTCAATAGAACCTATTTTTTCCCCCTTAAAAGAAGAATATATTTTTATTTCCTCATCATCTAAAATAGCATAACTACCTGTTAATGATAATGCCCTAATTTTATTATATATTTCATTTGTTGTTTTAGTAAAATCCAAACGTTCATCATCTCTTTTTATAGTATAAGCAAAAGTTGCTTCCTCATTATTTTGCTTTTGATATGTTACTTTTCCATTAAATATATCAGGTAAAGTTTCAATAAGTAAATCACTACCTAAAATTGATAATTTATTAGATAAAGTTTCATAATCATCAGTATCTAATATTTCTATTTCCCTTTTAGTAATAATATCCCCATCGTCCATACCTACATCTGTTCTCATAATAGTAATACCTGTCGTTTTCTCTCCATTTATAATTGCATGATGAATTGGAGCACCCCCCCTATATTTAGGTAAAATCGAAGCATGAACGTTAATTGTTTTATATTTTGGATACTCTAATAACTCCTTAGGTAATATTTGCCCGTAAGCACAAGTTACTATCATATCTGGATTTAAATCAATTATATCTTGATACTCATTTCTTAATTTAATAGGTTGTAATACTTTAATATTATTTTGTTCTGCAAGTATTTTCACTGGTGATTTAGTAAGTATTCTTTTCCTTCCTACTTCTTTATCTGGTTGAGTTACCACTCCAATTACATTATAATTTTCAATTAATTTTTCCAAAACAGGAACAGAAAATATAGGTGTCCCCATAAATACTATTTTTTTATCTTTCATTTTTTACCTTCTTTCTTTAATACCACATATCTGTTAATTTACCATCTTCTTTATAATAGTCATCCATTAATACTACATAAGGAAAAGTATTACTTATTTTTTTCTTAGAATAAGTTTTTATTACTACACCACCATATATATCAAGTGATTCTGCTACATAAAAGTTTTTATCATCAATACCTACTAAAATACCAATATGTCCCCATATATTAAGTAAATCGCCAACTTTAATTCTATTACTTTTTATTAACCCATCTGTTATTTTTTCATATTCTCCTAAATCTGCTAATTCTCTTGGATCATCTTCCGAATTACCTGCCCCCAAATCACCTGGATCAAAACCTCCATTTACTAAAGTCCACGCAACAAAACCAGAACAATCTAAACCATTTGGATAATCCTTATACTTTTTAAATAAATATGTATCTTCAAAATTTCTTAAAGGACAACCCCACATCGCAGGTCCTACAAAAGTATATCTAATATCATTTTCTTTTTCTTTAGATAAATATAACCCTTTATGATAATATCTACCTTCTCCATCTACATAATGCACTCCACTTACATCTAATCTACCATTTTCAAAAAAATAATTCAAACGATAAGGAAATTCTAACATTAAAAACCTTGCTGCTTCAACTACTGCTGCTCTAGTATTATTCCCTACTTCATTTATTCTATCTTCTAATATAGTATCAAGTAATTTAGATTCCTCTAAAGTAAATACTTCACATGGTAAATACTTCTTTTTAGTATTAAACTTTTTAGGTTTACTTACAATTACATCAGTTACTACAACATTAAACTCTTTTACTTTTTCATTATTATATAACACTTCTACTTTAGTTTCCCCATTAGACAAAGTATTAATTACATTATCATTTATTTCTAATATAGATTCATCAATTATATTATAAGTTAACTTTATATCCCCAAATTTAACTATTTTATTACTTAAATCTTCCTTACTATTTAAAGACAAATAATAATTATCTTTAATACCCACATCAATTAAATAATTATCAATTAAATACCCCTTAGATACCATATTAATATTATTTTTAAAATATATATAAAACTCATCAATACTAGTAGTTATAATACACTTATTATCTTCCATTTTAATAAATTCTAACTTACCATCAATAGATTTAGAATAAGCACAATAAGACTCATTACTTAAAGGAGTTATTTCCAAAGTAATAGTATCTTTATCATAACTTTTTACTTTTATACTATTTATAGACACTATCTTTTCTTTACAAAAATACATATATAATAATATAATAAATATCAATAATAAAGATATAATTATACTAAATATAATAACAATCTTCCTTTTTTTCTTCTTCTTTTTTTCTATATTATTAAATACTTCATTAAATTTTTTATACTCTGTAGTTTTTTCAAGCAATACCTCATCTAATACTTCTTTATCCTTCTTATTCATAAAACCACCAACCATAGTTATTTATAATTAAATTATATAATTTTATTTAAAAGATGTAAATATAATTTTATGAATTTTAAAACATACATATTTTCTAGTTCAGTATTATTATTTTAATCCATTTACTTCCATAAATTTTCTTTTAAACTCTATTTCATCTTCTACTAAAACTTTA
>CAYWQZ010000063.1:0-5162 GCA_964460565.1 uncultured Mycoplasma sp. | reverse complement strand
GGGGATGGGCATTCTCTCTCTCTCTCTCTCTCTCTCTCTCTCTCTCTCTTTTTAGTTTGTTAAAGGGTTATTTTTTATGATGACATTTTTAATGTGTTAAAAGTTTAATTTTTATTTGTTAGAATGTAGGTATAAGAAGGAGTGATTTTTTTATGATAAAGATAAAAAGGGGTAAACTTCTATTAATTATTGCTATAATAGTAGGTATTTTAGTAGTAGGAGTAGGTGGTTACTTTGTATATGATAAGTATTTTAGTAATAGTGATGTAGAGAATAAGAAAGATGATATTAATAAAGAAAATAATGCGGATAATAATAAGCAAGATAATAGTGTTGTAAATAGTGAAAATAAAGAAAATAAAGAAAAGAAAACTGTTAAAGCAACTATTTTAGAAGATAATAGGTTAGATTACGATGATAATTATGTGCTAGGTGATGATATAGTAATTGAAAATTTTAAATTTAATGGGAAAACTGGTAAATTGGTTTTGAATATATCTGCTACTGATAATGATAATGGAAATGATGCTGATTATATTTTATCTGTTTATTTTAATGACTTATTATATGGTGTAGTAAATCTTATCAGTGGTGGTTTTGGCGAGTTGTATGTTAATAGTTATAATAAATATATTATTGTATATAAAGGTGTGTATTTTTCTGATTTCTGTATTTTAGGTAATGATATATATTATGTATGGCGTGGTGATGTATACGACAAAATAAAAGGGATATTTGATGGTATTATTTATAGAAGTAATTATCGAGAGAAAGAAAATTATATTTTAGAAGAATATGAAGAAGCAATTAATTTAACTGGTGACAGAGTGGTTATTACAAGCAAATTTAAGGGAAAAATTAATTGTAACGAAGAAACAGAAGAAAATAAGTGTTTATGTATGAACCATTTTAATGATATTTCATATTATCAAGGTTCACAATGCGCTAGTTAGGATAATAAAATTTAGTATATTAATTTATACTATTTTTTATTTATTATTAAATTTTGTTCATTATTTACAAACAAAGTCGAAAAACACTTGATTTTTTGTTAAATTTGTAGTAAAATTTACTGGTGTTTTAAAAGGTGGTAGTAATTATGGAAAAAATAATAAATATGGCAGTAGTAGCCCATGTTGATGTGGGAAAAAGTACATTAGTAGATGCACTTCTTAATCAAAGTGGTGTATTTCGTGAGGAAGTACATAACTGTGTAATGGATAGTAATGATATAGAAAAAGAAAGAGGTATTACCATTTATTCTAAGAATTGTTCTATAAAGTATAAAGATTATAAAATAAATATAGTAGATACTCCAGGACATGCTGATTTTTCTTCTGAAGTTGAAAGAATTATTAAAACTGTTGATACTGTAGTACTTTTAGTAGATGCTAAGGAAGGACCTATGCCTCAGACAAGATTTGTTTTGGAACAAGCATTAAAACAAAATTTAAAACCTATTTTATTTATTAATAAAGTGGATAAAAAAGATGCACGTATTGATGAAGTTGTGAATATGACATTTGATCTTTTTGTTGAACTTAATGCAACTGATGAGCAACTTGATTTTCCAATTGTGTATGGAATAGCAAGAGAAGGTGTTGCAAGTTTAGATGAAAATCATATGGAGGAAAATATTTATCCATTACTTGATACAGTAATTAATCATACTAAAGTATTTGAGGGTGATAAAAACGATTCATTACAAATGCAAGTTTCATCACTTGAATATGATGATTATTTAGGTAGAATGGGAGTTGGAAGGATAACTATGGGGTCTTTGAAGAAGGGGTCTATGGTTACAGTAGTACATAATGATGGTACTACAACTAATGCTCGTATATCTAAAATATTTACTTATCAAGGAATAAATAAAGAAGAAGTAGAAGAAGCATATTATGGTGATATAGCAGTTGTTGCACTTTCTACTAGAGTTTCAATTGGAGATACTTTATGTGATCCAAGTAATATTTGTGCTTTACCTCCAATTGAAATAGATAAGCCAACTATGTCAATGAATTTCTTAGTTAATTCTTCACCATTTGCAGGTCAAAGTGGTAAGTTTTTAACTAATCGTCATATAAAAGAAAGATTAGATAAGGAACTTGAAACAAATGTTGGACTTGTTGTTGAATCATTAAATGGTGCTGATGGTTATAAAGTGTCAGGTCGTGGGGAACTTCATTTATCTATTTTACTTGAAAATATGAGAAGGGAAGGATATGAACTTTCTGTATCTAAACCAGAGGTATTATATAAAGAAGAAAATGGTGTGAAGTTAGAACCATTTGAAAAGGTATTAATTGATTGTCCTAATGATTATGCTGGTACAATTATAAATGATTTAAATGAAAGAAAAGGAACAATTATATCAATAAATAATGATGAAGTTCGTACGCATTTGGAATTTTCAGTTCCTACTAGAGGTTTAATTGGATATCGTTCTTCATTTGTAACTAATACTAAAGGAGAAGGAATTATGGTAAGAGGTTTTGATGCTTATAAGCCATATGCTGGTCCTATCCAATCTCGTAAAAATGGAGTTTTAGTATCAATGGAAGATGGAAAAACAATGGCATTTTCATTATTTAATTTAAGTGATAGAGGTACTCTTATTGTTGGACCTTCAGTTCCTGTATATAAAGGTATGATTGTAGGTATTCATAACCGTGATAATGATTTAAATGTTAACCCTTGTAAAAATAAGAATTTAACTAATACTAGAGCTTCAGGTTCTGATGAAGCATTAACTTTAATAACTTCTAAAAAATTTTCTTTGGAAGAAGCTTTAGAATTTATTGAAGATGATGAATATGTTGAAATAACACCAGATGCAATTAGATTAAGAAAGAAAATACTTGATGATAAAGAACGTTTTAGATTACATGGAAAGGAAATTTAGTTATTTCTTTCTTTTTTTTTAAAAGAAACATATATTATATAGAGAGTGATAACATTGAGTAATTTATCTATATTTTTTACTGCCATAGCACTTTCTATGGACGCATTTGCAGTTTCTTTGTGTAAAGGTTTAAGTTTAAAAGAAGTTAGATTATCTAATTTTGTAAGAGTAGGTATTTGGTTTGGTTTGTTTCAAGGGCTTATGCCATTATTTGGATATTTATTATCATATAAATTTGATAGTTTGATAGTATCTATAAATCATTATATAGCGTTTTCTTTACTTATTTTATTAGGAATAAATATGATAGTAGAATCTTTTTCAAAAGAAGAACAAAAAATAGATTCTAGTTTAACTTTTAAAACTATGTTTGCTTTAGCAATTGCTACAAGTATTGATGCTTTAGCAGTGGGAGTATCATTTGCATTTTTAGATGTAAATATAATATATTCAGTTACTATTATTAGTATTATAACTTTTATTTTATCTTCTATTGGAGTATTTATTGGTAATAAAGTAGGACAAAAATATAATAATAAAGCAACTTTATTTGGAGGAATTATTCTAATTATTATAGGTATAAAAACCCTTATTTAAAAACTATTGCACTAAAATTATTATTATGATAAACTTATTTTAGGAAGTGGTATAATTTGATTAAAAGATATAATGTTTCATATGAAACTAGTATTTTAAAAACTATTAATAAACGAAAAGTAAATGATATTTATTATCCAAGATTAAAAACTAATTACGAACAATCAAACTATGAAAATAAGATAGTAATACCTAATTTTAATGCATTTTTTAAGTTTGTTAAAAAATATAATGTTGTAAATGCTGATGATGTTGTTTTAACACTTACTGATATTTTTCATAGAATTTTATATTTTGTAGAAGATAAAGAAAAAGATTATAAATTTTTATATAAAGAATTTTTAAATATAGTGGATTATAATACATCATATTTATTTGAAAATATATTAGATTGTTTAAAAATTTTATTAGAAGATAACAAATATTTATCTATTGAACCTTTTATTAAAGAATTAGAGGATACGAGTAAGTATTTTGATAAACATTATTTGAATGATAAAATTAAAATGTTAGTATATAAAGTAAGTTTTTATTTAAATGATTATTTAGATGATGATATGAGAAAACGTTTAGAAAAATTATTATTTAAAGTTACTACCACTAAAGAGGAACCAAATTATTTAAAAAGTTATACTAGTTCTATGGCTAATTATTTATATGTTTTAAATGTTGATAGATCTAATATGTTAGAACATGAAAAAGTATTAAAATTAGAGGATAATAAAGATGTAATGTATGCTTTTGGTAAAGATATAGTAAGTGAAGAAATAGGTAAGACATTAAAGAATTTTGTTAGAAAAATTTAAAAAAAACTTACGAAAATTTAAAAAAAGTATTAAAATATAACTATAACAATGTTTATAGTTTTTTTATAAGGGGGAAATTATGTTTAAAATTAATGATTATATAATTTATAAAAATGAGGTATGTTTAGTAATTGATATATTAAAAAATTATTATAGAGATGAAGATTTTTATGTATTAGAACCTATAAATGATAAGTCTTTGTCTATAAAGATACCTGTAAGTAATAAAAATAATTTTTTAAGGCCTATTATAAGTAAAGAAGGGGCTTTAGAAGTAATAAAAAATATTCCTTTTATTAAGCCTGTTTTGGTGGAAGAAAAATATTTAGATAATACTTATAAAGAGTTATTAAATAATAGAAATCATGAATCTTTAATCAAAATAATAAAAACAACATATTTAAGAAATGAGGAAAGAAGAAATAATAATTTAAAGGAAAAAGAAAAGGATAATGTTTATTTTAATTTAGCAGAAAAATTGTTATATGATGAGTTTTCTATAGCATTGGGTAAGAATTTTTCTGAAACTAGAGATTTTATAATAAATGAAGTAAAAAATATGGAAAATAGTTAGGAGAAAATTATGTCATTATTAAGAGCAAAAGAATATTTAAAAAAATATAATTTAGATGATAAAATACTTACTTTTGATGAATCAAGTGCTACAGTGAAACTTGCTTCTATTGCATTAGGGATAGAGGAGGGTAGAATTGCTAAAACTTTATCTTTTGTAGTTAATGATAAGCATATTTTAATTGTGTCTGCAGGAGATGTAAAAATAGATAATGCTAAATATAAAAAAGAGTTTGGTATTAAAGCTAAAATGATAGAGTATGATATGGTTGAAGAAAAAATAG
>CAYWQZ010000062.1:0-5326 GCA_964460565.1 uncultured Mycoplasma sp. | reverse complement strand
CTACGACCCCCTGCTTGTAAGGCAGGTGCTCTAACCAACTGAGCTAATCGCCCATATTAAATTACTCGGACAACTAAAATCATAATATATTATTAACTTTTTGTCAATATAAATATTCAATTTTTTTGATTTTTTTTAATTTTTTAACTATTTTTTGCACTTTCTATCCAATTTTCTAAATTATCTTTTAAAATACCAAAACCACTTCCTATTTCCTCAATTTCTTTATAAACACGTTTTCTTTGTTTATAATCAATATTTTTTATACTCAATTTTACATGAAATGAATCATCGTCCACATCAAGTACTTTAGCATTTACTATATCCCCGACTTTAACTACATCAGAAACATTTTTTACATAACCATCAGATATTTCAGAAATATGTATTAAGCCACTATAATAATCATCTAAACTAACAAAAATACCATAACTTTCAATACCTGTTACTAGGCCTGTAACCACACTACCTATCTTATATTTGGACATATAATCACTTCCACATCTATATTATAAAATATTTTTCAAGATTTTTAAAGAAAAATTTAAAAAAAATTTAAAAAAATATAAAAATTATTAATTTTCTTTACTATAAAACCTAATAGACAAATATTAAAAATAAATATATAATATTTAATGGTGATGGAAATGAAAGAAAATACTAATAATGATAATATTATTGAAACAAAGAATAAAGTAATTGAAGTTATAGATGAACTAAGACCATTTTTAATGAATGATGGTGGTAATATTGAGTTTATTAAATTAGAAAATAATATTGTTTATGTAAAACTTGCTGGAGCATGTTTAAATTGTTCTATGATTGATATTACATTAAAGGATACTATTGAAAGAATAATTATAGATAAGGTTCCGGAAATAAAAGAAGTACAATTAGTTAATGATTAGTACTTTTTTCTTCTTCATTTTTTATCCATTCTATTAAAGGGATATTATAACTACTATATTTATTAAATAAATATTTTAATAAAACAATTATATTTTTATTATTTATAACTTTTTTAATCATATTTTCATCTTTATTATCTAAGACTATATCCTCGTACATATCAAAATAATAAGATGGAAAAAGTATTCTTGTAATAAGTAACATTACACTTTCTTTATTTAAATTTAAACTATCAAAAAATTTATCTAAATCTTTAATAGTCCAATTTTTAGAATAAATATAACTTTTTAAATACTCTCCTATATCTCTTTCTTTGTAATCTACTAATAAATTAATAGGATTTAAAAAATAATATAAATCAGTATTAACTCCTACTCTTTTATGTCCTATAACTTTTTTTTGCTTCATTCCTAAATTATTAAAATTAAAATAACTAATGCCATTTTCCCATAATCCTATGTAATAATCTATAGTATTATTAATTACAGGATATTTAAGTTTAACTAAGTAAAATTGTTCTTCTATATAATCTATTTTATTTTCCCAGTAATAAGACCAATTAGATTTATCTAGTTTTAATATATCTTTATCGTATACTTCATAATTAAAATTTAATATATCATTTAAAGTAATCAATCTATTTTTTATTTTGGGTATAATCATTAGTATATAGTATATATCATTATAGATAAATAGAATATTATTATCTTTTGTTAGTACTATTCTATAGGTTATAAAGTTTTTGTTTAACATATCTATATTAAGTTTATAAATAGAAATAGCTTCATTAATGTTACGAGTAAAAGATGATACTACATAGTCATTGTTTTGAAATTTGAAATAATAGTTATCATTTAAAAAAACTAAGTCATCAACATAAATATTATAATTATATATTAAAGCATTTTTCATATTTATTCTCTCCACTTAATTTTATGTAAATGTTTTATATATATGAAAAAAACTCTTATTTCAGAGTTATATCTTTTACTATATCTTCAAAAGAAATATTATCTATGTCATACCATTTAATATCTTCAAACTGATTGTTAAAAAAAGTATATTGTCTTTTTGCATATCTTCTGGAAGATTGTTTTATTTTTTCTATTCCTTCTTCTTTTGTTATTTTTCCATCAAAATAATCATATAATTCTTTATATCCTATTGCTGTTTTTAGTGCACGAGTATTTATTTTTTTATCATATAAAGCTCTTACTTCTTGCTCTAAACCCATATCAAACATTATATCTACTCTTTTATTAATGTTTTCATATAATATTTTTCTATCACGAGTTAAACCTATTATTTTAAAATCATATAATTTTTTATTTTTATTTTCTTTGTTATCGAAAGTATAGTCATATAATAATGCTTTTATATATAGACCTGTTCCTCCTACTATTATAATGTTTTTGTTTTCTTTTTGTAATTTTTCTATTAAAGTTCTTCCCATTTGTTGATAATTAAAAACTGAGTAATCGTCGTTTACACTTACTATGTCAAACATGTGATGAGGAATATTTTCTTTTTCTTTTTCTGTTATTTTAGCAACACCAATATTTAATTCTTTATATATTTGCATACTATCGGCATTTATTATTTCTGCATTTATTTTTTTAGCAAGCATAATACTTAGTTTTGTTTTGCCTACTCCAGTTGGACCTATTATTACGTAAATCATTTTCTTACCCTTTTAAATACTTGATAAAAATCGTTAAATGTTTCTATGCCTGTACCATATTCATCTGATAAACTAGTTCTTAATTCTTCGATAAACTCTTTTAATAGTGGTTTGGCATTTTCTCTAGATGTCATTTCTTCCCATAATAATCTTAAAACTTGGTTTTTGTTTATAAAAGCAAATAAATCTTGATTAATTTTTTCATTTCTTACTATATAATCTAGTATAGAAGCATTAAAAATAGATATATTATGTGATAAACATACTTCATATGGTAAAGAGTTTACTATAAAATATGTGTCTGTGTCTATAATATAAAATCTATCATTAAAAATAATGTTTTTAGGACCCATTTCACAAGTAAATACTCTTCTTTCTGATATTTGGGATATATCTTCATATACTTTGTCTAATTTATCTACAAATTCATCTATTAAAATATCATTTGGGTTATCTAAAAGTGTTTCTCCTTCAATAAATGGAGAAATATAGCCTATTACTACATCTTCATCATTAATGAATAATTGTTCTGGGAAGATAAAAGTATTGTTTCTAACATCAAGTAATGGTTCAAAGTTTGTAGCATATACTACATTATATTCTGATAAATCATTATGATATACTTTTAATACTTTACCATTATCTAATAAATAACAAGTAGCGTTAGAGCCTTCACCATTTTTTATAGGGCTACATTCATATTTTTTACCCATTATTTCTATTATTTTTTTCATATTTTCTCCTTTACATTACTCTTTTAAACATCTTTTCAAGTTCATATTTAGTATGTATTATTGTTGTAGGTCTACCATGAGGACAAGTAAAAGGATTTTTAGTTTTGGATAATCTTACTACAAGTTCTCTCATTTCTTCTAGTGATATATGTTCATTTGCTTTTATAGACATTTTACATGCAAGAGTAATAGCTATTTTCTCATTAAATTTTTCTTTAGAAAAATCTTCTGAATTAATTATTACTTCAATTATTTTTCTAATTTGTTCTTCTTTTGTTATCCAAGTAGGATGACTTCTTATAATTATACTATTAAAACCAAATTCTTCATACTTAAAGTTTAGTCTATCAAGAATATCAAAGTGTTTTTTTAATAAAATATATTCATTATTAGATAATTCTATTTTTATAGGTACAAGTAAATCAGTTAATTCATTAGTCTCTTTACCTAATTTTTCTTTGTAATATTCATAATTTATTCTTTCATTAGCGGCATGTTGATCGATAATATACATTCCATCTTCATTTTCTCCGACTATATATGTACCATGAACTAATGCTAAAACTTCAATCATTTTAAATCGAGGTTCTTCTTTAGTATTTATTTCTTCTTTTATATAAGGTGTTTCTTCTTCATTAACACTAAAATCAAAATTTAAAACTTCGAACTCTGGTTTTACTATTTCTTTATCTTTAAAATCAATATCATTATTAACAGTAGTTACTTTTTCTATATTAGAAATAGGTCTATCCTCATACTTAGCTTCAGGTATTAAAGTTAATTTTTCTAAATTAGTAGATATTGTATTATAAATTAATTCCTTAAGTTCATCTAATTTTGAAAATTTGACATCCATTTTGGTGGGGTGGATATTAACATCGATAATTGATGAATCTGTTTCAATATTTAAAACTACAATTGGGTATCTGTTAATTGGTAAATAAGTATGATAAGCTTCAAGTATTGTTTTTATTATTTCGTTATTTCTAACATTTCTACCATTTATAAGTAAGGTTATAAAATTTCTACTTGATCTATTAATCTCAGGATATGAAAAATATCCATTTATATAATAATCATCATTTTCATTTTCAAATTTACACATTTTTTTAGTTACTTCTAATCCATAAATGCTATTAATTACTTTTAGTAAATTACCACTTCCATCAGTTTTTAATAGTTCTTTAGCATTATTAGTTAATGTAAATTTAATATTAGGGTTAGCAAGTGCCATTTTATTTACATAAGATATAATGTTTGCAAGTTCACTATTTAAGCTTTTTAAATACTTTAATCTTGCTGGTGTATTGTAAAATATTTCATTTACTGTAATTGTCGTACCACATCTTAAGTCTGATTCTTCTATCTTTTTTATAGTACCTCCTTCAACATATATAATGGTACCAACATCTTCATTTGAAGTTTTAATAGTCATCTTAGATACTGACGCAATGGAAGGAAGAGCTTCTCCTCTAAAACCTAAAGTGTTTATATTAAATAAATCTTCATCATCATATAATTTACTTGTTGCATGACGTTCTAAACAATTTAAAGCATCATTTTTATCCATTCCTACTCCATTATCAGATACTTTTACTTCTTTTATGCCAGAATCAATTAAATCAATTCTTATTTCATCTGCTTTAGCGTCAATAGAGTTTTCAGTAAGTTCTTTTACAACATTCATTAGAGTTTCAACAACTTCACCTGCCGCAATTTTATTTGAGAGGTTTTCACTCATTATTTTGATAATACTCATAAAAACACCTTAATTATTTTGATCAAAATTACATAACGATGAAGTATCTTCATAATCATTTATAACAATTGTACCATTACAGCTTAGTTTAATACAAAATGCCTCTGCTTTAGATGGTTCACTAGTGCATTCAGTATTTATTTGAGTACCATCTACTGTAGTATCAGTCATACATACTCCATATTTTAAACGCTCACTATCATTAGTAATTTTATCATAGTAATCTCCTTTTACTATATATTT
>CAYWQZ010000061.1:0-5456 GCA_964460565.1 uncultured Mycoplasma sp. | reverse complement strand
TAATATTTATTATCAAATAAAACAAAAAAAGTAAGTAATCCTTACTTTTTTTAATTATCCATAACTTTCTTTGCATGTACTACTAATCTAGTATTTGAATTATTATAGCATGTAGATAAAGTAATAATCTTATCATCTACACTAACATCTACATTAAAATCCTTAATACTTCTTTCTTTTATCATATTAATAAAATCATCATCTATCGAAGTAACCAAATAATCATTTGTTTTCTTAATTGTATAAACACTAAATACTTCCCACACCAAATCTTCTTCTAAAGTATTAAAAGTAATATATTGCATATCCTTATTATTTAACCATTCCTTTTTCAAAACATCTTTCAAAGTACTAAAAATAATAGTCCTTTTATAAGTATGCCCATATATTATAGTATTACCATCTAAACTAGGAAAACTATTACGATAATCTGCAAAAGCCCAACCCATAGAATTCCATTTTTTATTAAAATCATGAGTTAAATAATAATCATTATTACTAGTTTGCACTACAGATATATCAATTTCTGTACCAGGTACTGTAATCCAACCAACCATATCACTATTAATCTTTGTTAACTGAGAATAATCAGTTTTCGTCGTAGGTTCTGTTATCTCTTCATCTATTTCTTCAACTTTATCTTCCTCTTCCAAAGTAACAATCTTATTTTTTAATTCCTTATTTATATTTATTATATCTTCAGTATCATTCTTTTGATCCAAATAAGTCTTAATCCCCATCCCAGAAGATAAAAGCAAAACTATTGTAAGAATATTTATAATAAATAACTTAAAACTCTTACTTTTTTTCCTTGTAACTTCATTATTCTTATTATTTAAATCAACAAAATTAACTAAATCATCAATTTTATTATTCATATCCACCTCTTATTTTCATTATTAGTATACAATAATATTTAATAAATGTAAAATATTTTGTAAAAATTAAATATACATCTAGAATAAAATTAAACTTTCTAGTACAATTATATTATAAGGAGGCTTATATGAATTTATTAAACGAATTACAAAAAGAATTAGAAACTATTAAAACTAACTTTAATGAATCTAAAAAACAAGATTTAAAAAACGCCACTAAAATAATAAAAAATGAAAACAAAGATATATATTATAATATAAGTGTTTTATATAAAGATAATAAAAATAATCCAGATGAATTAATCGCTCGAATAATAGTAACTTTTAATCTTGCTATCAATAAAACATATGAAATAATGACTAAATTAATAGAAAATTCCACTAAATTAATTATTCATTTATTAAAAAAAGAACAAATACTAGATACTGATTTAAAAGAACTAGAAAATATCTATAATAAAACCCAAAAAGAACTAACAAACTTAAATGAAAAATTTATTAAAACAATGTATCACAATTATGACTTATATATCAAAAACAAAGATAATGAAATAGTATTAATAATTAATGAAGGAAAACTAAAACTAATTACTAATTTAAGTAATATTTTAGATAAAAATAACTTAATAAAAAAGATATTTAAATATAACATAATACCCTTTATTAAATATATAAAAAATTCTAAAAAAGAACAAAAAATAGATAATAAAACTAAAATAACTAATTACTTTGTTAATATTTATAATGACTATTCCATTGTTTTACTAGATGGATATAAAGAAAATACTGATAATTATATAAAAACTAGATTAGATGTTTTAAATGAAAAAATAAAAAGATATAATAAAAAAAATAATACTAAAGAATTAAATAAATTAAAAAATTATTTATTAAACTTTAATCAAGAATTATATATAAGAAATAAAGATATATTATTAGAAATGTCTAATATTTTAAAAGTAGACAACAAATTAAAAGAAAAAGAATTAAAAAAATATAGTAGAAAACTAGATAAAGTTTATAATATTTCATATAAATTTGACAAAGTATTTAATGAATACAAAGAAAGTTGTTTAAATATTTTAATTAATAACAAAGCCTATGATGAAATAAATAAATTAGTTAAAAATGAAGAAGAAGAAACAGAAAAAAGCTTTAGTACTTCTACTATAAATTTATTTAAAGATGTAGAAGGGTACTTAAATACTTTAATATATAAGATACTATTAGTAGAGTATAAAACTAATAATTATGATAATTTAAATGAAATATTAAAATAAAAACAAGACTTAACTTGTTTTTAGTAATAAACTGGATAATTAGGATATGGATAATATGGATAATAATTAGGTTTTAATAAAAGTGGAGCAGATAAAAAACCTAGTGCAAAAGGGAAAACAAAACCTCCAAAACGATTATTTAAACGCATATTATATCTTCTGTTATTATTGTAATACATATTGTTACGATAATATGGTATATTATTATTGTAATACATAAACATATACCTCCTTCAAAGTAGTATATGTAAAAAAGAAAGGATAAGTGAATATGAATAAAGAAAAAATACTTGCTTCTACTATTGTAGAACATTCAATTAAAGTAGAACCTAAAGAAAATGTAATTATAGTTTCAGAAACTACAAAACCAGTTTCTCTTATCAAAGAATTAGTAAAACAAATAAAAGAAAAAGATGCATCTGTTACAGTAAGATTTATAGAACCTGAAATAGATTCATTAATTAAAGAAAATATGTCAAAAGAATCTATTAGTCATTTAGAAAGACAAGAATGGTTTGATGTTGAAAACTATAATAGTTTTATTAGAATAATGTGTAATCAAAATGATTATGAAGAAAAAAATATAAATGAAGAAACAAGAAAAAATATTGGTGAAGCTTTAAAAAAACCAAGAAATATTCGAATTAACGAAAGAAAATGGGTTCTTTTAAATTATCCATCTAGTTTAGATGCATATAAAGCAAAGATGAAAGTAGAAGAATTCTATGATTATTCTATGGGTGTTATGTGTTATGACTATAAAAAAATGAGTGAAGATATAAAACCATTAAAAAAACTAATGGAAAAAACTGATAAAGTAAGATTAACTGGAGTAGGTACCGATATAACATTCTCTATTAAAGATATGCCTATTATACCTTGTTGTGGTGAAATGAATATTCCAGATGGAGAAATCTACTGTGGACCTGTTAAAAACTCTATTAATGGCGTAATAAAATATAATACACCAAGTCCATATCAAGGCCATGTTTATAATGGCGTTACTTTAACTTTTAAAGATGGTAAAATAATTAATGCAACTTGTGATAATGAAGAAGATATAGAAAAATTAAATAAAATATTTAATATAGATGAAGGAGCAAAATTTGTTGGAGAATTTTCTATAGGATTAAATAAAGATATAATGTATCCAATGGGAGACATCTTATTTGATGAAAAAATAATTGGAAGTATTCATTTTACACCTGGTTCTGCTTATCAAGATAGTTATAACGGTAATGATTCTAGTATTCACTGGGATATGGTATTAATACAAAGAGAAGATTATGGTGGAGGAAATATCTATTTTGATGACAAACTAATAAGAGAAAATGGTATATTTGTACTTGATGAATTAAAGCATTTAAATAAATAAAATTTAAAAATAATATTTACTTAATTAAATATAAATGATAGAATTAAATTATATTTGAGGAGGTAAAAACATGAAAGAAAAGAAACAAACAATTATATTTATTGGAGTAGCAGTTTTAGTATTAGTCGGAGTATTTATATTATCTAGTGCATTAAACAAAAGTTATATATTAGAAATATCATATGATGAGTATACAAAACTAAAAGAAGAAAAAGATGAAAACTATGTATATACAGGTTCTATTACAACTTCTATTAGAGCGGAATTAAATAGTTTAGGTAAAGAAAAAGATACTACTATATACTATGTAAATACAGAGTCTTTAGATGAAGAAGAAAAAAAGGAAATAGATAGTGATAGTTTTATTATTTTAAATGATGGAGAAGAAAAAGAAAAGTATAACGTTAATATAACTAAAGTAACTGGTGAAGAATATTTGAAATTAATTAAAGAAGATGGTTTTCATTTAATGTTTATAGGTAGTGAAACATGTGGATATTGTACTAAGTTTAAAGATTCAATTAAAACAGCACAATTATTTAATCATTTTGATGTTTATTACTTGGATTTAAATACTGTAACTGATGAAACATTATATAATAAAATAATAGCAACTGAAGAATATTTACAAGGTAATGAATGGGGAACACCAACTAGTTTCTTATATAAAGATGGAAAAAATTTAGGTGTAATACCTGGTTATGTAACAAGTGAAGAATTAGTTAGTTTCTTAAAAGAATATAAAGTAATATAGGAAGAGCAACATCTTTCTTTTTTAATGCATATTTTGTCATATTTAGTAAAAAATATTATTATAACTATTCATAAAAAAAAATTAAAAAAATATTAAAACAAATATCGACAAAATTAGATATTAATGTTATACTTATCTATAGTAGGAAGGTGTTAGTATGAAAAAATTAAAAATAAGTAATAAAGCTAAAATAATTTTTAGTGTATTAGTAATAGGCATAATATTACCTATATTCATAGTATGTGCTTTTTATAGACCAACTACACTAAATAAATTTATTACAAGCAAATTATATAATGAACCAGTAAATAACTATTTTAAAGATCAAAACTTTTATAATTGTGTTATAGATAGCTATAATACTGAAAATAGTACTAGTCATGATTATGCATATAATTTAACTGATGAAGAACTTACTAGTATCAATGAATTAACTTGCAATGACTTGGAAAAAGAAAACGAAAGTGATAAAATTGCAGACACAACAGGTTTAGAGAAATTAACAGGGCTAACTTCTCTTAGCTTAACAGGTAATAATATATCTACTATAGATGTAAGCAAAAACACATCATTAACATATTTAGAATTAACCGGTAACAAATTAACTGAATTAGATGTGACAAAAAACACATCATTAACTGATTTAATCGTTAATTCAAATCAGCTAACAGAAATAGATGTAAGCAAAAACACATCATTAACTAAATTATCGTTAGCAGAAAATAAAATAACTGATATAGATACATCAAAAAATACAGAGTTAACTAATTTAAATGTGCAAGATAATTTAATATCATCTGTTGACCTAAGTAAAAACACTAAGTTAACTAATTTGAATGTATCAATTAATAAATTAACAGAAATAGATGTTAGTGATTTAACATTATTAACTTTCTTAAGAGTAAATTCGAACGAGTTAACAACTTTAGATGTAACTAAATTATTAGATTTAACTTATTTATACGTTGATCATAATAAATTAACACAAATTAACTTAACTAAAAACACAGATTTAGTAAGACTTGATGCAGGTGAAAATAAATTAGAAAGTATAGATTTAACTAAAAATACAGAATTAACAACTTTAAATATATCTTCTAATAAATTAGAAGAATTAGATTTAAGCAAAAACACATCATTAACAGAATTTTATTTTGAAAATAATTCAT